>DASTWB010000094.1:0-5602 GCA_035758725.1 Gaiellaceae bacterium | reverse complement strand
CCGTGCTCGGCCTGCTCCTGGCGGTCGCGTTCGCATTTGCCCGGTTTCCCGCTCGCGCGCCGGGGTAGGAAGTGGTCGTGAAGCTCCTGGTCGTGGCCACGGTTCCCGCCGACGAGCGGCAGCTCCGCGAGGCGACGGCGGCTGCGGACGAGATTCGCGTCGTGGCGCCCGCGGCGGACGTGTCGTTCCTCGAATGGCTCACGAACGCGGAGGACGACGCCCGGCGCGAGGCCGCGGAAGCGGCCGAGCGGGTCGCGTCCGCGGCGGAGGGCGAAGCGCGCGTCGAGGTCGACCGGACGAGCGAGAACACCGACGCGGCCCAGGCGATCCGGGACGCGCTCCGGGAGTTTCCCGCCGACGAGATCGTCGTCGTGACCCGGCCGGGCGAGGACGCGACATGGCTCGAGGACGAGACGCTCCGGGCGGCACTCGACGCCCCCGGCATCCCCGTGCGCCACCTGGAACTGACCGCCGCCTGACTCGATAGGGTCTTTCGCGATGCGGAAGACGCTTGCGCTGCTCGTCCTCGGCGCCGGCCTCGTGCTCGCTGCCGGCTGCGGGGGCGACGACGAAGGCGGAGACGCCGGTGGGACGACGACCGCAGCAGCGGCGTCGTGCGACAAGGGCTCGCTCGACCTCGTGAACGCCGGACAGCTCACGATCGGCACCGACAACCCCGCGTTCCCGCCGTGGTTCGAGGGCAAGGGCGAGTTCGAGCCGTGGGACCCGACCACGGAGCCGACGAAGAAGGGTTACGAGCAGGAGACCGCCTACGCGATCGCCGAGAACCTCGGATTCACGGATGCCGAGGTGAAGTGGACGGTCGTGCCCTTCAATCAGTCCTTCCGCCCGGGGCCGAAGAAGTTCGACTTCGACATCAACCAGATCTCCTACGACCCGAAGCGGGCCGAGGCGGTCGACTTCAGCGACTCGTACTACGACGTCGAGCAGGCGGTCGTCACGCTCGAGGGCTCGAAGATCGCCGACGCAGCCTCGATCGCGGACCTGAAGGATGCGAAGCTCGGCGCTCAGATCGGCACGACCAGCCTCGAGGCGATCAACGACAGGATCCAGCCGAGCAGCGAGCCGTCCGTCTACGACACGAACAACGACGCGATCTCGGCGCTGAAGGCGAAGCAGATCGACGGCATCGTCGTCGACTTCCCGACCGCGCTGTACATGGCGGCCGTGCAGCTCGACAACGGCAAGGTCGTCGGGCGGCTCTCGGCGCAGGAGGCGGGTGAGTACTTCGGCGTCGTGCTGGAGAAGGACAGCCCGCTCACGGAGTGCGTGAACGAGGCGATCCAGAAGATCAAGGACGACGGCACGCTCGACGGTCTCGAGCAGAAGTGGCTGACCGGCAGCGCGCCGGTTCTCGGGTAGACGGCTCCCGGACCTCGCGGATCCTCGGCGGGGGCGGCGCCGGCCGCAGCACGCTGATCGCAGTCGTCAGCACCGTCGCGTTCTTCGGCCTGCTGATCCTGCTCGTCACCAGCTCGCCGGGCTGGCCGCAGGTGAAGGAGCAGTTCTTCGACTGGGACATCTTCAAGGAGTCCCTGCGCGCGATCGCGCCGAAGCTGCTCGTGAACGTGAAGATCTTCCTGATCGCGGAGGTCTTCATCCTCGCGTTCGGCCTCGCGATCGCGATCTTCCGGAGCCTCCCGGGGCCGGTGTTCTTCCCGGTGCGGCTGTCGATGGTCGTCTACGCGGACTTCTTCCGCGGCGTCCCCACCATCCTCGTCATCTACCTCTTCGGCTTCGGGGTGCCGGCGCTCGCGATCTCGGGCGTCCCGCGCTCCGAGTTCTTCTGGGGGATCGTCGCGCTCGTGCTCGTCTACTCCGCCTACGTCTCGGAGGTGTACCGCGCCGGGATCGAGTCGGTGCACCCGAGCCAGGAGGCGGCGGCGCGCTCGCTGGGCCTGTCCCGCACGAAGGCGATGCGGTTCGTCGTCCTCCCGCAGGCGGTCCGGCGGGTGATCCCACCGCTCCTGAACGACTTCATCGGCCTCCAGAAGGACACGGCGCTCGTCGCGCTGATCGGCCCAGTCGAGGCGTTCCGCCAGTCCCAGATCGAGGTCGCCGCGAACTTCGACTACACGCCGTACTTCGCGACGGCCCTCCTCTTCGTCGCGATGACGATCCCGCTCGCCCGGTTCACCGACTGGCTGATCGCGAGAGAGCGGAGGAAGCGGAGATGAGCGCGGTCGAGCTGCAGGGGGTGCGGAAGTCGTTCGGCGAGGAGGAGGTGCTGCGCGGGATCGATCTCGCCGTCGAGGAGCACCAGGTGGTCTGCCTGATCGGCGCCTCGGGATCGGGCAAGTCGACCCTGCTCCGGTGCGTGAACCTGCTGGAGCCGATCGACGACGGCCGGATCTTCGTCGACGGGGAGGAGGTGACGGCGCCCGGCGTGGACTCGAACCGGGTGCGGCGCGGGATCGGCATCGTGTTCCAGGCGTACAACCTCTTTCCGCACATGACGGTCCTGCGGAACGTGACGCTGGCGCCGCGCGAGGTGCTGAAGCTCTCCCGCGAGGAGGCCGAGGCGGGCGCGCTCGAGCTGCTCGGCCGCTTCGGGCTCGCCGAGCGGGCGGGCGACTACCCCGACCGGCTGTCGGGTGGGCAGCAGCAACGCGTGGCAATCGTCCGTGCGCTCGCGATGCGGCCCGACCTGATGCTCCTGGACGAGGTGACGTCCGCGCTCGACCCGGAGCTCGTCGGGGAGGTGCTCAACGTGATCCGCGGGCTCGCAGCGGCCGGCATGACGATGCTGATCGCCACCCACGAGATGGGCTTCGCGCGCGAGATCGCCGACCGTGTGTGCTTCCTCGACGGCGGCGTCATCCTGGAGCAGGGCCCTCCAGCGCAGATGTTCTCGGAGCCGCAGGAGGCCAGGACGCGCCAGTTCCTCCAGCGCATCGTCGACGCCGGGCGGCTCTGACTCCCGCGCCCGTACGCAGGCGGGGCACTACGTTTAGGGCATGCGGGATGCGCTGACCCGGCTGGCGGCCCGGCGGAAGCTGGTCGTCGCCCTTCAGATCACGTTCGTCGCCGCGCTGCTCGCGTTTCTGGGCTGGGCGGTGCGGGACACGTGGAGCGACGCGCTGCCGCGGCTTCGCGACGCCGACCCCGTCGACCTCGGCATCGCCTGCGTGATCCTCGCCGTCTACTACCTCATGTTCGTCGTCGGCTGGCAGTGGATCCTGCGTGCCCTCGGGATCCACACCTCGTATTCCGTGGCGTTGCAGTCGGAAATGGCCTCGATGCTCGCCAAGTACATCCCCGGCGCGATCTGGACGCCGGCGGCGCGGGTGCTCTGGCTGAGGAAGGCGGGCGGGATCGACAGGACGTCCGTCGTCGTCGCCTCGATCCTCCTCGAGGCCGGCCTTTCGGCCCTGGCCGGGGTGCTCGTGCTCGTCTGCTCGCTGCCGTTCGCCTCGGGCTGGGACGCGCCGATCTGGCCGGTCGTGCTCTTCGGCGTCGGCATCGCCGGGCTCCTGCACCCGCGCGTCTACCGGACGGTCGCCCGCGTCGCGTTCAAGCCGTTCGGCGCCGCCGAGCCGCCCGCCCTGCCCTGGAGGACGATGCTCGGCTTGATCGCCTTCTACTCCGCGAGCTGGATCGTCGGCGGGATCGCCCTGCTCTTCCTGATTCGCGCGGTCGGAGGGGACGCCGGGCTGGAGGCGGCGCCGTACCTGGGCGGTACCGCCGCGGTCGGAGCGATCGTGGCCGTCCTCTCGGTGCTCGCGCCCTCGGGCCTGGGCGTGCGCGAGGCGTCGATGTACGGGCTCATGCTCGCCGTCGCCTCCGCGCCGGTGGCGCTCGGAGCGACCGTGCTGAACCGCCTCGCGATCACGCTGGTCGAGGCCGTCCTGCTCGGCGTCGGCGTGCTCGCGTGGCGTGCGGGGCGGCGCGCGCGCGGCGAGCTCAGCCCGTCCTCAGCCGGCCCTGCTTAGCTCCTCTTCGATCTGCCGGTAGGCCGGCGACGCCGGCGGGAGCTTCTCGAGGGCCTCCTGGAAGAGCGTCGTCGCCTCCTCGCTCTGGCCCTGGCGCCGGTAGACGATGCCGAGGTTGGCGATCACCTGGCCCTCGTGCTCCTCGTCGCCGAGCTCACGCAGGACGTCGACGGCCTGCTCCAGATGCTCGACCGCTGCGGCCTCCGCGCCGCTGTGGGCGAGGGCGAGGCCGAGGTTGTTCAGCGTCAGCGCCTCCGCACGCTCGTCGCCGAGGTCGCGAACGATCTCCAGCGCTGCGCGATGGCGCTCGGCGGCCTGCTCCGGCTCGCCGTCGCGCCGGAGTTGCGCTCCCAGCTGGTTCAGCTCGTGCGCCCGCTCGCGCGGGTCGACGGAATGGAGCTTCACGAGCCCGAGGCGGTACATGCCCGTGATCGAGCCCTGGAACGCGCGCGTCGCGAGCGCCTCCGTGCGGTGCGGCGCAGCGACCGCGGTCGTCCTCGCCCGGGCACCGAGGCCGCGGGCGTGCTCGCGGATGCGCGGCCGCGGCGTGCGTGACCGGATCGCGCGCGACGCTGCGGCTGCGGAGCCGGAGGCCGCCCTGAGGGCCGGCCGGACCTCGATGCTGCGCAGCGCCCAGACGGCGCCGGCGAGGAGCAGCCCGAGCAGCAGGATCGCGAACGCGGCCAGCACGACGACGACGAGCGACAGCGCCGTCAGCAGGCCGGCGAGCAGCAGCGTCATTCCCGTCAGCGCGACGATGCGCCGGCGGAGACGCTCCCGATCATCGGTCACCGTAGAGCTCGCAATCTGGGCGGCATGCGATCCTCCTGCGGAGCTGTCGGCTTTCGCCGCGCCCACGAGGGTTCCTTCGCCGGGAACGGCCGTCGGTAAACGCTAGCGGCCACCGGCCGCAATCGACCGAGTAGCGTGCACCGCCTGACGGGCTTTCATCCCCTCGCGGGCGTACGGGTTCTCGACCTGACGAGCTCCCTCGCCGGGCCGTACTGCACGCAGATCCTCGCGGCCCTCGGCGCAGACGTGGTCAAGGTCGAGCATCCTGGCCGCGGCGACGAGGCGCGCGCCTGGGGACCGGCGTTCGACGCCGGCGGGAGCGTGATGTTCTTCGCGGCCAACGCCGGCAAGCGGTCGCTCGCTCTCGACGTGGCCACACCGGAGGGGCGAGAGGCGCTGCTGCGCTTGGCGGAGCGTTCGGCCGTCTTCGTCCAGAGCCTTCGGCCGGGCACAGCGGAGCGGCTCGGCCTCGGTCCGGACGACCTGCGCGGCCGCAACGACCGCCTGATCTACTGCTCGATCGGCGCGTTCGGCCGGCGCGGCCCACTCGCCGGCGAGGCGGGCTACGACCCGCTGATGCAGGCGGCGGGCGGAATCATGAGCGTGACCGGCGAGCCGGGCGGGGCCCTCGTCCGAGTCGGAGCGTCCGTCGTCGATCTCGGCACCGCGGTGTGGACCGCGCTGGCCGTCCTGGCCGCGCTCCTCGAGGGCCGCGGCCGCGTCCTCGACCTGTCGCTCTACGAGACGACGCTCGCACTGCTCCCCTACCAGCTGACGAACTACCTCGCGACCGGCGAGATCGCCGGCCCCGAGGGATCGGCGTTCGCTCTGATCGCGCCGTACCAGGTGTTCCCCAC
>DASTWB010000093.1:0-2771 GCA_035758725.1 Gaiellaceae bacterium | reverse complement strand
CACGCGGCCGAGAAGCGGAGTGCAGGCTCCTTCACCCGAGCCTGAGATAGCGGAACGGGCCAGGTCCCGTTCCGTGGCGGGTTATTGGCGCTCGACCCGCGTCACGGTCGCCCCCGTCCGCTCGAGCACTCGGATTGCCTCTGCGGCCGCGGCCGCGAAGTCCGGCGCCTCTACGGACTGCTCCACTTCACGCCCGTCGTCCGTCGTGAGCTGCAAGGCGAAGGACTCACGGGGTCGTGCCTCGCGCCCGGCCCGGCGGAGGACCGGCTGCAGGACGGTCGCCAGGACGTCTGCGACGGCCAGCGCACCCAGGAAGCGGTAGAAGCCCTCGTTGTCCTCGACCTCCGCCAAGGCGGCGTACGCAGCGAGCGTGGCGGCGAGGACGGTGCCCACGATCGCGCCGACGTAGAGCACCCGCACCGAGGGCGGATCGGTGTCGCGACGGCGGCTCGTCGTCGCCGCGGCATGCGAGCAGGCGACGGTGTAGGCGATGCCGGAGAGGAGCACCTTCAGGCCGGCATCGCTCTCCGTCCACATCAGGACGAGCGAGTGGGCGAGCGCGTAGGCGGCCAGGGCCAGCGTCAGCCAGCCGAGCCAGACAGCCCGGTCGTGGTCGAGCAGCGCGCCGCCCGGCATGCCGAGGAGGCTGAACGCGGAGATGAGCGCCGTGGTCGCGATGACCTTCCCGGTCGTGTCGTTGAACTCCGCGAAGAGCAGGACGCCGATTGCGATCAGCGCCGTCGCGGTCAGGGAGACGATGAGGGCCCGGAAGAAGAGGCGCCGCAGGTCCACGCCTCAGCTAACCACTTGCTGCGCCAGCCCGCCGTCGAGGAGGAAGCTCGCGCCCGTCGCATACTGCGCCTCATCGCCGACGAGCCAGGAGACGAGCGCCGCGACCTCGTCGGGACGGCCTGGACGACGAAGCGGGATCTCCGGACGCAGGCGGTCGGCCTCCTCGTTCCGCTCCGTGTCGATCGCGCCCGGCGCGACCGCGACCACGCGGACGGCCGGCGCCAGCTCGAGCGCGAGGGAGCGGGTCAGCATCCCCAGTGCCGCCTTCGCGGGCGCATAGAGCGCGAAGCCCGGCCGCGGCACGTGCTCGTGGACGCTCGTGATGTTCACGATCACGCCTCCACTCTCCCCCATCGCCCGAGCCGCCGCCTGCGAGGCGAGGAACGCGGCGCGCACGTCGACCTGGAAGAGCGTGTCGAAGTCGTCCACCGTCAGCTCGAGCGCCGGCTTCGACACCGTGATGCCTGCGTTGTTCACGAGGACGTCGAGCCGGCCGAAGCGCTCGGCCACCTCGCCGACGAGCCGACCCGGTACTTCCGGGTCGGCGAGGTCGCCGGCAACCCACTCGACCGTCCCGCGTGCAGCGAGCTGCTCGAAGACCTGCCGCTCGCGGTCTCCGCGCTCCCGCGTGGCGTATCCGAGGGCGAGCCCGTCGCCCACGAGCCGTTCGGCGATCGCCCTGCCGATCCCCGAGTCCGCGCCGGTGACGAGCGCTACTCGGTCGACGACATCTCCCGCCGGTGGCCGGAGGCGAGGGCGGTGATCTCGCCGATGTCGAGCTCGCTCGCCGGGATCACCACGGCGCGAACGTTGGACGCCGCGCGCAGGGTCGACGTGCGAAGCCCACCCTCGATCGACGCACGCTCGCCGACGAAGGCACCGGGGCCGACCTGCGCGACGACGTCGCCGTCGACCTCGACGTCCAGAACGCCGTCGAGGATCAGGAACATGCTCGTCCCGGGCTCGTCCTGGGAGACGAGCGTCTCTCCAGGTGCGAGCTCCCGCCGCTGCAGCGCCTTCGCGTCGGCCATCACGATCTTCGACAGCTCGCGCTCGAGCTCGGTCTCGACCGCGGCGACGACCGCCGGCGAGTCGTCTCCGCCCCAGGGCGTGTTCGGGCCGTGCGCCTCGCGCCACCAGCGCTCGAAGTCGATCTCGCCGCTCTTCTCGACCAGCTGCCCGCCGTCGTCGTAGATCCAGTGGCGGGGGAACGGCGAGGCGCCGACGAGCCGGTGCTTGGAGGTGCCGTCCGCGTAGATGATCAGCTGCAGCGTCGTCCAGGCGGACGCCGAGGAGATCTGGAAGAACGGCTTGCCACGCACGCGGCGCGGCGCCGGGAGGCCCATCCGCCCGCCCGCGCTCTGGACGAACTTCACCCAGTCCGGCCCGATCTCGGGCTCCGCCTGGAGGAGTGGGTACTTGACGCCGGGGAAGGAGAGCGTCTTGGGGCCGACCTTCACGTGCGTGATCCCGACGACCGCGCCGCCGGAGTAGCCGGCGCCGACGATCTTCCCGTCCTCGACCTCGATCCACGCGCGCAGCTCGTTCGCCTCACGGAAGCCGTTCGCGTCCCGAAGCGACTCGAGCTGCCCTGGCGCGAGCCGGTCGGGCGGTGGATCGTCGTACGAGGTCATCCCCATCTCGAACGGCACCTTCGGCATCCCCTCGATCGCCTCGGAGGGGATCCAGGTGACGGCCGTTACGGACTTCTCCACTCTCATTCACGTCCTCCTCATCGTGTTCAGACAATCCTTACCGACTCCGAGGATTCACCTCAAACCACTCGGGTATCCCTTGACCACATCGGAATCCGATGCATGCGAAGGGGGATACACGCTGATGAGAAAGCTCCAGCTCGTGGCGGCTGCGGCCGCCGCCTCGGTGCTCACAGCGCTTGCAGTCGTGGCCGGCATGGCCGAGGCGCAGGCGCAGATCGCCCCGACCAACACGACGGCGCCGTCCATCTCCGGTACGCCCCG
>DASTWB010000078.1:0-7246 GCA_035758725.1 Gaiellaceae bacterium | reverse complement strand
CGTCTATCTCGGGCTGGGGATCGGGATCGGCGTCGCGCTCGCGGGCCTGCTCGGGGCTTCGCGGGCCGGAACCCTCGTCGCCGTCGCGCTCGCCGCCGTCGCCGGCTTTCTCGCCGGGATCTTCCTCGGCGACGAGACGGAAGCCGCCGCTGCGGCGGTCGGCGGGATCTTCGGAGCGGCGTCCACGGCCGAGATCGTCCGCGGCGCATTGCGACGTGGCGGGCTGCGCGCCGGGACCGCCCTGCTGGTCGCAGGGGCCGGGGCCGCGCTCGTCGCGCTCGCCCTGCTCCCGCTCGTCGGCTACCTCGAGGCGCTCGCTCTGCCGCTGCTCGCCATCCGGATGCGAAGACGGCAGCCGGACCGCTACGCGGGGCTGCGCACCCTCGCGCGTGACTAAGTCCTTCGTCCTCGTCGTCATCGACGGGCTGACGCCGGACGTCTTCGAGGACGCCGTCGAGCGAGGCGTGACCCCGACGCTCGCCGCCCTGCACGATGCCGGAACCTACCGGCGTGCGCACTCGACGTTTCCCTCGCTGACGCCCGTCTGCATGGCGACGCTCGCCACCGGCGCACATCCCGACGTGCACGAGATCCCGCACCTCGTCTGGTACCACCGCGGCGAGGGACGGCTCGTCGAGTACGGCTCCTCGTTCGGGGCGATGCGCGCGGCGGGCACCCGGCGCACGATCAGGGACGCGATCGTCGAGATGAACGCCCGGCACCTGTCGCGCGACGCGGTCACCGTGTTCGAGTCGCTCGAGGACGCGGGACTGACGGCGGCGGCCGTGAACACGCCGTGCTACCGGGGCCGGACGCGCCACCTGCCGACGGTCCGCGGCCTCGTGCAGCCGGTGGAGGGCCCGCGCCGGTTCTTCTACTTCAGCCTCTTCGAGTCGGACGTGACGGGCGCGCCGCTCGCCGTCCGCACCCGTTCCGGCGGCTCGATCGACGCGTACGCGGCCGCCGTCGGCCGCTGGCTCGTCACCCGCGACGGGTTCGACTTCCTCTTCTACTACCTGCCCGACTACGACTACGCGTCCCACGCGCTCGGTCCCTCCGGGGCCGAGGAGGCGCTCAGGCGCAGCGACCAGGCGGTCGGCGCCCTCGTCGAGGCGGCGGGAGGGCTGGACGAGTTCCTGGAGCGGTACGCGGTCGTCGTCTGCTCCGACCACGGGCAGACGCCGGTCGAGCGGGCCGTCCGGCTGCAGGACGCCCTGCGGGACGTTCCCGACGTCCTCGTGACCGCCTCCAACCGCGCCGGGATGGTGTACACGGCGGAGCCGCGCGAGGTTGCCGAGCGACTCGCGCGGTCGGACGGCGTCGACCTGGCGATGTTCCGGGAGGACGGCCTCTCCGTCGCGCTGCGGGACGGCGGCGAGCTGCGCCTCGACCCGGCGGCCGGCGGCTGGCAGGGCCGTGCCGTCCGCGCGCTCGCGAACCCGAACAGCGGCGACGTGATCGTCTCGGCCGCGGCGGGCGTCGAGTACGCCGACCTCGCGGGACGCCACCACGTCGGCGGCGGCTCGCACGGGTCGCTCCTCGACGGCGACTCGCTCGTCCCCATGCTCGTCGTCGGAGGCGGGGAGCCCCCGCCGGACATCTCCGGCGTCGCGCCGCTCGTGCTCGAGCACTTCGGGATCGAGGCTCCGGCCAGTGCCCGCGCCGCCTGAGGAGCGCCGCCGCCGCATGGTCGAGGAGCAGCTGCGCGGCCGCGACATCGCGGACGA
Source organism: Gaiellaceae bacterium (assembly GCA_035758725.1). GTDB lineage: Bacteria > Actinomycetota > Thermoleophilia > Gaiellales > Gaiellaceae > JACDAN01. The sequence goes on along the minus strand of DASTWB010000078.1, from coordinate 5,519 downwards.
GCGCGTGCTGCGCGCGATGGCGGAGGTTCCCCGCGAGCTCTTCGTCCCAGCGGACCTGCGCAGGCGCGCGTACGACGACGCCGCGCTGCCGATCGGCGAGGGTCAGACCATCTCGCAGCCCTACATGGTCGCGAGGATCCTCCAGGAGGCGGGCGCCCACGGCGACGATCGGGTTCTCGACGTCGGGACCGGGTCCGGCTACCAGGCGGCGGTGCTCGCCCGGCTGGCGGGCGAGGTGCACTCCATCGAGCGGATCCCCGGGCTCGCCGAGCAGGCGCGGCGCAACCTCGAGGCGGCCGGTGTGCAGAACGTCGAGGTCCATGTGGGCGACGGCTCCCGGGGGCTCGCGGAGCACGCGCCGTACGACTCGATCGTCGTCGCCGCCGCCGCCCCCGAGCTTCCCCAGGCGCTCTACGACGAGCTGAAGCCGGGCGGGCGGCTCGTCGTCCCGGTCGGACGGCGCCACGGCCAGCGTCTCGAGGTGATCGTGCGCAGCCCGGAGGGCCCTGCCGTCGTCCGCTCGGTGCCGTGCCGGTTCGTCCCGCTCGTGGGCGAGGAGGGCTTCGACCGGTGAGTGACGCTCGAGCGCGCGTCGTCGTGAGCGGACGCGTTCAGGGCGTCTTCTTCCGCGCCGAGGCGCGCGACCGGGCACGGTCGCTCGGGCTTGCCGGCTGGGTCCGGAACAACCCGGACGGCACGGTGGAGGCGGCGTTCGAGGGCGACCGGGAGCGGGTCGAGTCGATGATCGAGTGGTGCCGCCGCGGACCGGCGCTGGCCGTGGTGGACGACGTCGACGTCGAATGGGAGCAGCCGCGCAACGACCGCGGGTTCGCCACTTCGTGACGCGGGTACTAGGCGTGGCGATGGAGGAGTTGCTCCAGCGACCGGTGAGCCTGCGGGGCGTCCGGATCGGCCACGTCGTCGACGTGATCCTCGACGCCTCCGAGGAGCGGGCGATGGGGCTCGAGGTGCGCTGCCAGGACGGCCGGCACCGCTTCCTTCCGATGGCCGCAGCCTCGCCTGCCGGCGCGGAGGTCGGCATCGACTCGCCCTTCGCGCTGCTGGACACGGACGAGCTCGAGTTCTACCGCAGGCGCGGCTTTTCGCTCCGCGGCCGGCGGGAGCCCGCCGCCTGACCCGGACGCATTCGGTAGCCTCGCCGCCGTCCCTTGTCGCGCTCGTTCTCTTCCACCCTCGCAGCCGCCGGCGGACGGACCGGCGCCGCACTCAGGCGTCCGCACAACTGGGTGCAGCTCGCGAAGTTCTGCACGGTGGGGGCGACCGGCTACGCGGTCAACCTCGCCGTCTTCTCGGCGCTCGTCCTCGCGGCCGACTGGCACCACCTCGCCGCCGCCACCGTGTCCTTCCTCGTGGCAGTCACGAACAACTACACCTGGAACCGGCTCTGGACGTTCCGCGGGCAGCGCGGCCACGTGGCCTACCAGGGGATCAGGTTCCTCGTCGTCGCCGTCTGCGCGCTCGGAGCGAACCTCCTGATCCTGGAGGCGCTGATCGCCGTCGGCCTCGACAAGATCCCGGCCCAGGCGGTCGCGATCATCCTCGTGACGCCGCTGAACTTCGTCGGCAACAAGCTCTGGAGCTTTCGCCGAAAGTCCTGACGGACTTTCGGCGATGAGGAGGCGGCCGATGCGCCTGGCAGTCGTCCTCCTGGCCGCCCTCCTCGTGGCGCCCGGTGCCTACGCGGCCGCCGCGAGGCTGAGCGAGGGAGAGGCGACGGCGGTCTTCCTCCGCGATCCGAAGGTGGCGGACTGGCTCGACCGCTACCCGACGGAAGGTCGCGTGCAGGACGCCCGGTTCGACCAGAAGACCGGTCTCTGGACGGTGCACGTCTGGTGGAAGGAGGCCGGCGAGATCGCGACGGGCAAGGTCGACGACGAGACCCGGCGGGTGACCGAGGCCTGGACGGGCCCGCAGGTGGCGTGGAAGATGGCGCGCGGCTACGACCGGGCGTTCGGGGAGCGGTCGATCAACCGGGTGGAGGTCTGGCTCGCCTTCTGCGCGGTGTTCCTGCTCGGCCTCGTCGACTGGCGCCGGCCGCTGAGCCTGCGCACGCTCGACCTCGTCGCGCTGCTCTCGTTCTCCGTGGCCCTCTGGTTCTTCAACGACGGCAACGTGTTCGCCAGCATGGCGCTCGTCTACCCGCCGCTCGCCTACCTCCTCGCGCGGATGGTCTGGGTGGGAACGCGCGGGAGGCCCTCGGGAACCGGCTCGGCTGTCTGGCCCGTCTGGCTCCTGCTGGCCGCCACCGTCTTCCTGGCCGGCTTCCGGATCGGCATCAACTACCGCGACTCGAACGTGATCGACGTCGGGTACTCCGGGGTGATCGGCGCTCACCGGATCGCGAACGGGGAGATGCCGTACGGGCACATGCCCGCGCAGGGCAGCCTGAAGCGGTGCGGCCCGGCGGATGCCGAGGGCGAGGTGCGCGACCGCATCCAGACGAACGGCCGGTGCGAGTCGTCCAACGAGCGGGGCGACACCTACGGCCCGGTCTCGTACATCGCGTACCTGCCGGGCTACGCGCTGCTCGGCTGGAGCGGGAAGTGGGACGAGCTGCCCGCGGCCCACTTCACGACGATCGCGCTCGACCTGCTCGTCATGCTCGGGCTCGCGCTCGTGGGACGGCGCTTCGGCGGGGCCCGGCTCGCTGCTCTGCTGCCCTTCGCGTGGGCGGCGTACCCCTTCACGCAGTACGTCTCGAGCTCGAACACGAACGACGCGCTTCCGGCCCTCTTCCTCGTCTGGGGCTTCTGGCTCGCTTCGTCGAGCTTCGCCCGCGGCGCCTTCAGCGCGCTCGCCGCGTGGACGAAGTTCGGGCCGCTCGTCGTCGCCCCGCTCTGGGCGACGTACCCCGACGGCCTGCGCCGGCCCCGCGCGGTGACCGTCTTCGCCGCAGGCTTCGTGGCTGCGACGCTCGCAGCCTTCTCGATCCTGCTGCTGGAGCCCGACGTCCTCCACGCGGGACGAGTGTTCTGGGATCGCACGTTCGGCTGGCAGCTGGGACGGGAGTCGCCGTTCTCGATCTGGGACTGGGGGCAGTACCACGCCGCCGGCATCCCGGACCTGCATCTCGTCCAGCTGCCGCTGATCGGCCTCGTCCTCGCGGGATCGGTGGCGGCCGCGTTCTACCCTCGGCGGAAGTCGCCGCTCCAGCTCGCCGCCCTGACCGCGGCACTCCTGCTCGGCTTCGAGCTCGTGCTGACGCACTGGTTCTTCCTCTACATCCCGTGGTTCTTCCCGTTCGTCGCCTTCGCGGTGCTCGCGCCGTCGGTCCGGCGCGAGCCCGAGGAGAAGGCGGCCCAGGCTGAACGCCCGGCTCCCGACCTGGTCACGGCGGGCTAGCGCCGCCGCGGGCGTCGCGCTCTTCCTCGTCTCGTGGGCCCTGCTCCACGAGGGGTTCTACGCCCGCAACGACATCATCGACACCCCCGTCTACGAGCGCTACGGGCGGGCGATGGACGACGGTCAGGTGCCGTACCGCGACTTCGCGGTGGAGTACCCGCCCGCCGCGCTGCCCGCGTTCCTCCTTCCGGCGTTGGGCGGAGGCGACTACCGCCCTCGTTTCGAGGGCCTGATGGCCGGACTGGGAGTAGCGGCGGTGCTGCTCGTCGCGGCCATGGGACCCTGGTGGGCGCCGCTCTTCGTGGGGATCGCTCCGCTCCTCCTCGGGTCGGTTGTGCTGACGCGCTTCGACCTCTGGCCGGCGGCGCTCGCCGCCGCGGCGCTCGCGATCTTCCTCGCGGGACGGCTCCGCCTCGGGCTCGGCGTGCTCGGGGTCGCGGCGGCGGCGAAGGTCTACCCCGCGCTGCTCGCGCCGATCCTGCTGGCGCACGTCTGGCGGACCCGGGGGCGCCGGGAGGCGCTCGTGGCCGCCGGTGTGTTCTTCGGAGTGATCGCGGCGATCGTGCTGCCGTTCGCCCTCGTCGCACCGGGCGGCGTGTGGGACGCCTTCTGGGGCCAGGCAGGCCGTCCGCTGCAGATCGAGAGCCTCGGCGCAGGAATCCTGCTCGCCGCGCACCAGGCGTTCGGCGTCGGCCTGACGATGGAATCGAGCCACGGGTCGCAGAACCTCGTGGGCGGCACGGCCGACGCGCTCGCGACGGTGACGACGATCCTCCAGGCCGCGTCGGTGCTCGCGATCTGGGTCTGGTACGCGCGCGGCCCGGCGGACCGCGATCGCCTGCTCCGCGCGTGCGCGGCGGTCGTCTGCGCGTTCGTCGCGTTCGGCAAGGTGCTCTCGCCGCAATTTCTCCTGTGGCTCATCCCGCTCGTCCCGCTGCTGCGCGGCCGGCGCGGTCTCCTCGCGAGCGGCGTGCTCGCGGCCGCGCTCGTCCTCACGCAGCTCTGGTTTCCGTACCGCTACTGGAAGCTCGCGCTCGAGTTCGACGCGGCGGCGTCGTGGCTCGTGCTGCTGCGCGACGTCACGCTCGTCGCGCTCGTCGCCGTGCTCACTCTGCCAGCGTTCGCCGGACGATCTCGCAGCTCGTAGCCCGCCCCGTCTCATCGCACTCGACGAGGCAGCCCTCGAGCCGGACGTCTCCCTGCGCGGTCTTGAACCGCACCGGCATTCCGGTTCGCATCTGCTTGATCGCGAGCTCGGTGATGACGCCGATGACCGAGTCGTGCGGTCCGGTCATCCCCGCATCCGTGATCGCCGCGGTGCCGGCCGGCGTCACCCGCGCGTCGTTGGTCTGGACGTGGGTGTGCGTCCCGAGGACGGCCGTCACCTTCCCGTCCAGGTAGGCGGCCATCGCGACCTTCTCGCTCGTCGCCTCGCCGTGAAAGTCGACGACGATCACCGGGGTCCGTCGCCGCGCCTCCTCCACGAGGTCGTCGACGACCTCCCAGGGGCCGTGCGGCGGCGAGAGGAAGAGCTGGCCGAGCAGGTTGATCACGGCGACAGTCGTCCCGTCGCGGCTCTCGGCGAACGCGAGGCCCTTGCCCGGCGCGTGTCGCGAGAGGTTCGCTGGCCGGATGACGCGATCCGACTCACCGAGGTAGCCGGCGATCTCCGGTCTCCGGAAGGTGTGGTTCCCGAGCGTGACGACGTCGGCGCCGGAGGCGAGGAGCACCTCCGCGAGCCGCGGGGTGATCCCGAGCCCGTCGGCGGCGTTCTCGCCGTTCACGACGCAGAAATCGACGTCGAGCTCCTCCCGGAGGCCGGGGAGCAGGCGTTCGACGGCCCGCCGGCCCGGCGCGCCGTTCACGTCCGCGACGAAGAGGATCCTGAGAGCTCGGTTCAGGATGGGGCTCGGCCTGGCGGCTTAGTTCCGATTCTGGACCGAGCTCTCGTTATTGGACGCTCAGCGTGGCGGCGGGATGAACTTCGAGAGAGACGTGGTTCCCCGCGTCCTGCGTGTACCGGGCGAGCGCCTGCCGCTCGTACCGCGAGAAGTCCATCACCGTGCCGAGCTTGGAGCTCGACGCCGTGACACCGGACCCGACGGTCAGCGTGGGATCCGGGCGGAGGTGCGTCAGCGAGACGACGAGCGAGGGCT
>DASTWB010000010.1:0-9149 GCA_035758725.1 Gaiellaceae bacterium | reverse complement strand
GCTCCACGGCCCGCGGCACTGCGCCGCCGGGATCGCGATCTCCGGGCCGGCCGGGCTCTCGCGGTACCTGTGGGCGCTGCGGCTGATCAGGCCGGTCGAGCGGAGCAGCGTGAGCGCGAGCTCGCGGCCGTCCACGAGCTCGTACTCCATCGCGTGGTCGAGGAGGACCGCGACGCCGCCCGCATCCACGAAGCCGTACGCGGGGAAGGTCGGAAGCGCCACTTCGCCGAACCCCGCTTCGGCCTCGAGCCCGCGCTCGACCACCGCGAACTGCCCTTCTGCGGCGGAGGACTGCGCCGCCTCCCGAAGCGGGACGTGGAAGCGGAGGCGGTGGTCGTCGCAGGGGTTGTCGAACGAGACACGCACCCGGCAGAGCCGCTCGCCGGCCCGGAGCTCGACCGAGGTGGTCACCTCGACGGGCACCTGCTGCGGCCCCCAGCGGAAGGAGCGCACGATCCGGAGCCCGCCGCGGACGGGACCGGGTGAGGCGACCTCGACGCGAACCCCGTCCGGGTCCTGGACGACGTGGTCGTCCTCGGGCGGCGCGTAGTTGTAGCTGTCGCCCGCGTCGCCGCCGTCCACGAGCCGGCCGACGCCTCCGAGCCCGTTCAGCTCCAGCGTCCCGTCGCTCGCGGCCGCGACCGCGAGGAGGCCGTTGTCGAGCCGGTTTGCCTCGACGCGGACCGGGTGCTCGAGCTCGCCGGGTCCCTCGACGGGGAGGAGCGCGTTCCAGCCGAGGGGCGGGGCGGGAACCTGCGCGGCCACGGTCCGGCGCGGCCGGGCGGCGATCCGGACCTCCCAGTCGCCGTCCTCTGCGGCCGTGGCCACCTCCAGCTGGTTCTTCAGCTCGTCGATGTCCAGCCAGATCGGCTCGTCCTCGTCGTCGACCTCGAAGGTGATCCGCCGCTCGTCCACGGTCATGCCGTTCAGCCGCCGGGCGAAGAGCTCCCGGCCGTGCAGCCGCCGCCGTAGCCACTCGGAGACCTGTCCGCCCGGGACCTGCTCGCTGTGGAGCAGCGGCTCGTTGCGGGTCACCTCCTGCGTGGCGATCCTCCCCCCGTCCGGCAGCTGCAGCGCCAGCTCGTCCCATTCGCCGGGCACGGCCAGCTCCAGCTCGACGAGCCCCGACCGCTCGCACGGCGAGGGGTTGAACGCGACGACGGTGCCGAGCGGCGCCTTCGCGGCGGCGAGGCGGGCGGCGTCGTCGGCCAGGCCCATCCCGATCTGCTCCGCCTCCGCGCACCGGACGAGCACCTGCGTCGAGACCTCGTCGACCGAGCAGCCGCAGATCGAGTCGTGCGCCGAGTTCTCGATCACGCGCCGCCAGGCGAGGTCGAGCAGCCGCTCGGGCCACGCGCTCCCGTAGAGCGCCTGGAACGGCTCGGCGTACCGCGTGAGCGCCCGCTCGGCCCGCGCCAGCGCGGCCTTCAGGTCGAGCCGGGCGGAGAGCGTGCCCATCAGGATGTTGGCGCGGGCGCTCGAGCGGAGCTCGCCGCGCCAGCGCGGCAGCTGCGGCCGGCCGTCGAGGCTCGCGAGGTAGTCCGGCAGCGTGGACAGCTCGACCGCGGCTCCGCTCTCCTCGACGAGCTCGGCGAGCTGCGCGACCGGCTCCATGTGGTCGGTGCCGTACATCGCGAGCATCGGGTCGTCCCCGAAGAACGGCCGCAGCGAGGCGCGGACGGTCTCCAGCCGCGAGCCGAGCCGGCCGGGCACGTCCAGGAGGTACGCGCCGTTGCCATAGCCGTACGGGAGGTACTCGACCGTGACCCCCGAGCCGTCCGGCGCCTCCCACTCGAACGCATGGGTCTCGATCGCCGCGGGGACGCCGCGCCACAGGACGGCCTGCTCGATGCCCGCCTGCCTGAGGATCTGCGGCATCTGGGCGACATGGCCGAACATGTCCGGCAGGTAGCCGACGGCCATCGCGCCGCCGAGCTCGACGCCGCGCCGCTGCCCGTGCTCGAGGTTGCGGACGATCGTCTCGCCCGAGACGAGGAACTCGTCCATCAGCACCTGCCACGGCCCGATCGCAAGGCGGCCCGCCTCGACGAGGCGGCGAACCCGCGGCTCCGCCTCCGGCCGGACCTCGAGGTAGTCGTCGAGGGTCGCGAGCTGCCCGTCGAGCGTGAACCGGTACCGCTCGTCGGCCTCCATCGCGTCCAGCAGCCGGTCCACCAGCCGGACGAGCTTGAGCCGGAAGCGTTGAAACGGCAAGTACCACTCCCTGTCCCAGTGAGTGTGCGGAACCAGATGGACGGGAGCGCTCAGAGGTGCTTCGCCGCGGAGCGGGCTTTGCCCGCTCCGCCGAGGCGGCGTCTGGTGGAGGACGGGACGCAAGCCGGGTGCGCCGCGCGGCGCGAAGCGCCGCCCGGCTTCAGAGGGTCGCTCAAAGTCGTGAGACTTTGAGCGAAAGGCGAGGTCACTTGACCGAGCCCGCGAGGAGGCCCTGCACGAAGTAGCGCTGGAGCGCGAAGAAGACGAGCAGCGGGACGATCATGAGCAGGAAGGCGCCGGCGCTCAGCAGGTGCCACTCGATGCCGTAGGTCGACTGCATCTGGTTGATGCGGATCGTCATCGGCCAGAGGTCCGAGTTCTGGACGAAGATCAGGGCCATCAGCAGGTCGTTCCAGACCCAGAGGAACTGGAAGATCCCGAACGACGCCAGCGCCGGGACGGAGAGCGGGAGCACGACCTTCAGGAAGATCCTCATGTTCGACGCGCCGTCCACCCGTGCCGCTTCGATCAGGTCGCGGGGCAGCGTGATGAAGAAGTTCCGTAACAGGAAGATGCCGAGTGGGAGGCCGAAGGCGGTGTGGGCGAGCCAGATGCCGACGTACCAGTCGGCGACCCCGAGGTCGCGGAAGAGGATCAGCAGCGGGACGAGCGCCATCTGGATCGGCACGACCATGAGCGCGACGATGATCAGGAAGATCGTGTCCCGGAAGGGGAACGCGATCCACGAGAAGGCGTAGGCGGCGAGCGACCCGAGCGCGAGCGGAAGGAGCGTCGACGGGATCGTGATGATCAGGCTGTTGACGAAGCTCGACCCCATCTTCGCGTTCTCGAGAACGAGGTTGTAGTTGTGGAGCGTGAACGACCAGTTGGTGAGAGCGCTCCACCAGCTCGACGACTGGATGTCGCCGCGGGGCCGGAACGAGGTGACGGCGAGGCCGACGGTCGGCACGAGCCAGATCACGGAGATCGCGAGCAGTGCGATGTGCACCGGCGACTTCTGCAGGAAGCCGACGATCCGCGCGCTCGTGGTGCGGGCCCGCGGCCGGACGACTGCCTCGGCGGTCGCCATTAGATGGTCGCTCCCGTGAGATCGCCCATCAGCCGACCACCCGCTCGCTCCGGAAGCGCCGGACGTTGAACGCCATGATCGGGATGATCAGAAGGAGCATCACGACCGCCATCGTGGCGCCGTAACCCCCTTCGGCGTTCGTGAACGTCTCGTCGTACATCGAGAAGGCGATGACCTCGCTGGAGCCGCCCGGGCCTCCGCCGGTCATCACGTAGATGATGTCGAAGACCTTGATCACGTTGATCAGCAGCCAGACGGTCACGACGGAGAGGGGCAGCGAGAGGAGCGGAAGCTGGATCCGGCGGAAGATGTCCCACTCGCTCGCGCCGTCCGTGCGGGCCGCCTCGAGGACCTCCTCCGAGATCCCCTTCAGCGCCGCCGAGATGACGACCATCGCGAAGCCGGTCGACGCCCAGATGTAGGCGAAGATCAGCGCGTAGTTCACGACGTCGGCGCGTCCGTACCAGGTGATCGGATCGCCGCCGAGCAGCGAGATCACCGCGTTCAGCGAACCGACGTCCGGATCGGGGTCGTAGACGAACTTCCAGATGATCGCGACGGCCGTGGCCGAGATCGCCATCGGCACGAAGATGATCGCCTTCACCAACGACTCGTAGCGGACACGGACGGCCAGCACCGCGATCAGCAGCCCGAGGGCGAGCGAGATCGACGTGTAGAGGACGACCCACTTGAGGTTGTTGATCAGCGCCCCCTCGGGCGGGAAGACCTCGAGGTTCAGGAACTCCTTGTCCTTCGTGAACAGGCGCTCGTAGTTGTCGAACCCGACCCAGCGGGTGGACTGGAGCCGGGAATTCGTCTCGCCGAAGCTGAAGTAGATCGTCCGGATCATCGGCCAGACGACGAGGACGGTCAGCAGGACGACGGCCGGGAGGATGAACAGGAAGCCCTGCCACGCCTGCCGGCGGAACATCGATCGCAGCCGCCGTCCCCGGGGTCCACCGACTTCTCCGGGGACGGCGGTGCTGCTCAATGCCTTACTTCGCGAATGCGGACTCGGCCTGCGACTGGTAGTCGTCGAGGAGCGAGTCCATCTGGCCGGGGTTCTTGATGATGTTCTGGAGGAGCGTCCCGAAGTCCTGACCAAGCGTGCCGGGCAGGAGGTCGGAGCCGTCGAAGAGGAACGACTCGGCGGTCTTCAGCTGCTCGGCCTCCTTCGCGACGAGCTCGTTCGGGTAGTCGGCCTCCGTCACGCCCTTGTTCGGCGAGGCGATCGCGCCGGTCGAGACCCAGATCTTCCCGGCCTCGGGAGTGGAGAGGAACTCGATCAGCTTCTTGTTGTCCTCGTTGTTCACGAACGCGGAGGCCACGTCGCCGCCGCCGACGAGCGGGTTGCCGTTCGCCTCGTCGATCGTCGGCCACGGGAAGAAGTCGATGTCCGTCCCCACCTTCAGGTCGGGGTTGACGTCGCCGAGCGCGATGCCGCCGACGAAGCCTCCCTCCATGTACATCTCCGCGACCGGGTTCTTGCTGAAGACCCTGCCGATGCCGTCGACGAAGCCGATGCTGAGCGCGGTGTCGATGCCGCCGGCGACGTACTTGTCGTTGACGATCTTGAGCATCTCCCTGAGGGAGTCCTTGACCGTCTGGTCGTTGAACGCGAGGTCGCCGTTGAAGAGCTTCGTGTAGTTGTCGCTCCCGGCCTTCCGGGCGTAGATGTTCTCGAACCAGTCGGTGAGGGTCCACGAGTTGTCGCGGCCCTGCGCGCCGACCGCCCACGGCTTCTCGCCCTTGCTGTCGTACTGCTGCGTGATGTCGAGCAGCTGATCCCAGGTCGTCGGGATCTGGAAGCTGTTCTGCTCGAAGGACGTCGGCTTGTACCAGATCGTGCTCTTCGAGTTCGCCTTCGCGACGACGCCGTAGAGCTTGTCGTCCACGGTGGCGAGGCTGGTCCAGGTGTCGCTGTAGTTCTCGTTGATCGTGTCCGGGTCGAGGCCCATGTCCTCGAGCGGGATCAGGGACTCGTCGCGGGCGAGCTCGGCGACGACGCCGGGCCGCGGGATGATCGCGACGTCCGGCGGGTTGTCCGCCGCGAGCCGGGTCCGGATCACCGGGAGGAAGTCGCGGGCCGACTCGTACTTCGTCTTGATGCCCGTGTCCGCGGTGAACTTGTCCAGCACCTTCTGGAACGCCTCCTGCTCGGAGCCGCCCCACAGCGAGAAGACCGTGATCGTCCCGTCGCCCTCCTCCGTTCCTCCGCCGTCGTCCCCACCGCAGCCGCCTAGCGCGAGCGCCAGTGCGGACAGGACTGCGACGGGGATGAACCACCGTCTCTTCATGCCGAAGCTCCTTTCCTCCCGTTGCTGTCGTCGTCGTAGATGGCCAAGCCGGTCTCCGGATCGAAGAAGTGGAGCGCGCGCGTGTCGACCGCGACCTCGGCGCCCTGCCCCTCGCGAACCTGCGAGTCGGCGCTGAAGCGGCCGACGAGCACGGCCCGGTGCTTGTCGCCGCCCTGGAGCTCCTCGGCGGTCGTCCCGGCGTCGGCCGCGAGCTCCTGCACCTCCTCGGTGAGCGCCGGCGGCGCGTCGATCGTGAAGTGCACCATCAGCTCCGCGCCGAGCGCCTCGCGGAGCTCGACCTCGCCCTTGAGGCGCCGCTCCGGCGGGCTCTCGTGCGCGATCGCGGCGTCCTCGAGATGCTCGGGGCGAATCCCGACCACGATCGTCTTGCCCGTGAAGCTGCGGAGAGCCGGGCGGGCCGCGAGGTTCTCCTCGTCGAGAGCGAGCCGGGTGTCGCCGAGCACGGCCGCGAGGCTGCCGTTCGCCTGCTCGAGCCGCCCCTCGACGAGGTTCATCGCGGGCGAGCCGATGAAGCCGCCGACGAAGAGGTTGAGCGGCCGGTCGTAGAGCTCCTGCGGCGGGGCGACCTGCTGGAGCTGCCCCTTTCGCATCACCGCGACCCGGTCGCCCATGGTCATCGCCTCGACCTGGTCGTGCGTGACGTAGATCGTCGTCACGCCGATGTTGCGCTGGAGCTTGCTGATCTCGGCGCGCATCTGGACGCGGAGCTTCGCGTCGAGGTTCGAGAGCGGCTCGTCCATGAGGAACGCCGCCGGCTGGCGGACGATCGCCCGGCCCATCGCGACACGCTGGCGCTGCCCGCCGGAGAGCGCCCGGGGCTTGCGGTCGAGAAGAGCCTCGAGATCGAGGATCCGCGCCGCCTCGCGCACGCGCTGGTCGATCTCCGACTTGCGCTCCTTTCGGAGGCGAAGGCTGAACGCGATGTTGTCGTAGACCGTGAGGTGGGGGTAGAGCGCGTAGCTCTGGAAGACCATCGCGATGTCCCGGTCACGGGGAGCGATCTCGTTGACGACCCGCTCGCCGATCCTGATCTCGCCCTCGGAGATCTCCTCGAGCCCGGCGACCATCCGGAGCGCGGTCGTCTTTCCGCAGCCCGACGGGCCCACGAGGACCATGAACTCCCCGTCCTTCGCTCCCAGGGTGAGGTCGGAGACGGCCCGGGTCCCGTCGGGGAAGACTTTCGCTACGTCTGAGAAAGTGACTTCGGCCACGGCTGGGTGCGGCTGATCCTTACCACTTGGAAACGGGTTGCGGCAACCTTGAGCCTAGGGAGCTTAGGCCCAATGCGAGGACGAAGGAGGCCGCGAAACTCGGCAGCGACGCTCCGATCCCGAGATTCGGCTGGCCCGTCCGCTCGACGATGTCGACCCACCACGACGGCCCGAGCGGCGGCTCGTGCAGCCAGTGGTAGAGCGCGAAGCCGAGCAGCCAGGCAAGGAGCAGCTCGGGCCGCCAGGCCGGCGCGTCGAAGATCTGCGACCGCGTGTAGCGCGCGCCGGAGCGGATCCAGTCGGCGAGGAGCACGCCGAAGAGCGGCACGAAGCAGGAGCCGAGGAGCAGCAGGAACGACTCGTAGTTGCGCAGCTGGATCACGAGGGCGCCGACGGTCGCGACGGCCGCGATCGCCGCGATGAGCACGCGCTGTGGGACGTCGGAGAGGACGTTCTGGAGCGAGACGGCCGTCGAGTAGACGTTCGCGAACGCCTCGTCGGTCTCGTCGAGCGTGACGGCGAGGAAGGCGAGCGCCGCGGCGAGGCCCGCCGCCGCGACCGCGGGTGGGATCTCGACGGGATCGCTCAGGCCGCGGCTCAGCACGATGAAGATCCCGAGCGCGAGCATCCAGGTCCCCCCGAGGAAGTACCCGCCGCCGGCCCCCCAGAAGGCCGAGCGCCGGTCGCGCGAGAAGCGGGTGTAGTCGGCGACGAGCGGCACCCACGAGACGGTGATCGCGATCACGAGGTCGACGCCGAGCCAGAAGGAGCCTCCCTGGGCCGGCGCGTCCCACAGCGCCCGGAAGTCCGCCTCCGACAGGGCCCACCAGCTGAGGTAGAGGAGCGATCCGAGCACGACCCAGACGCCGAACCGGCGCAGGATCCGGCGCACGAACCCGACCGGGCCGAGCAGCGCGAAGATCGCCGCCAGGACGCCGAAGACGATCGTCCACATCGCCTTCGCCTCGACGCCGACGAGCTGGTCGGAGAGCGCGCCGGCGGCCGCGGCGATGATGATCAGCTCGAACGTGGCCCAGCCGAGGCACTGGAGCGCGTTCAGCGCGGTGGGGATGTAGGAGCCGCGGCGGCCGAGCGGGGCGCGGAGCAGCACCATCGAAGGCACGCGTGCGTCCGCTCCGATCATCCCGGCGGCGCCGACCATCGCGTTCCCGATCACGCCGCCGAACACGATCGCGAGCAGGGCGTCGCGGAGGGTCAGCGAGGGCACGAGCAGCGCGCCGATGACGAGCACGAGCAAGGAGACGCCGAGGTTCCCCCACAGCGTGATCTGGTCGAAGAGACCGAGGACGCGCAACCGGTCCGGGACGGGCTCGATGCCCCAGGAGGGAGTCGGCTCGTCCATCAGGCCGTGCGCAGCCGGCTGCCGGCGATGGCCGCGATCGCGCGGGCGCCCCAGTAGACGACGAGGCCGCCGAAGAGCGCGAGCGCCAGATGCACCTGGAAGCCGACGAGGCCCACCGCGAGCGCGAGCGCCCAGGCCCACGGCTCGCGGAGGTCACGGAGGAGCCCGATGTGCAGCAGGCCGGCCGTCGCGAGCAGGGCGGCCAGGATGGGCAGCGGGAAGGCGGCGAGCAGGGCGGCGAGGCCCGCGCCGAACCCGAGTGCGAGCACGAGCAGCGCGGCGCCCATCGCGAGCGGGGCGCCGCCCGTGCGCGCGCCGAAGGCGACGTGGGCGGTGAGCCCCCCGGCTCCGTGGCAGACCGGCATCCCGCCGATCGCCCCGGCGAGCAGGTCGGCGGTGCCGAAGCTCGTCGCCAGCCGGCCGGGGCGGATCGCAGCGGCCTTCTCGCCGAAGTACACCCGCGCCGCGTCCGCCGTCGCGAGGCAGGAGTTCGCGAAGGAGAGGGGGATCTGCGGCAGGACGAGCACCGTGAAGGCAGTCCCCAGCGTGGCCAGGTCGAGGTCCGGAAAGGCGATCGCGGACGGCCCGAGCGCCGCATCACCGGCGCCCAGCGCGGCCATGACGACGACGCCCGCGGCGACGAGCACGAGCGAGACGGGGTAGCGGCGGAGCGCGAGAGCCGCGATCACGCCGCCGGCCGCCAGCGGCACGGCCCACGCGCTCGGCAGCGCGTGCTCCGCGAACGACTTCGGCGGATCGAGGACGAGGCCCCACGCGATCTTCAGGAAGAGCAGCCCGACGGTCAGCTGGACGCCGCGGATCAGGGCCTTCGGGAAGGCGCGGGCGGCGAGGTCGAGTAGCTGCAGGCGTCCCAGGAACACGAAGACCACGCCCATGAGCAGGGCACCTGCCGCGATCTCGTCCGAGCCGAGGCCCTTCGCGATCGCGATCGC
>DASTWB010000280.1:0-2497 GCA_035758725.1 Gaiellaceae bacterium | reverse complement strand
CGGGTCGACGTAGCGCAGGTAGTACCAGGACGAGTCGACGAAGGTGTCCATCGTGTCGGCCTCGCGCCGGCCAGTCTTCCCGCACTTCGGGCAGGGCACGTGGAGCCACTCCTCGTTGGATGCGAGCGGCGGCACGCCCTTCGGGCGGTAGTCCTCGACCTCGGGGAGCAGCACCGGGAGATCCTCGTCCGGCACGGGAACCATGCCGCAGTCGTCGCAGTAGACGATCGGAATCGGTGCGCCCCAGTAGCGCTGGCGGGAGAAGCTCCAGTCGCGCAGGCGGTAGCTGACCGCGGTCGCGCCCCTCCCCTGCTCGCGGAGCCACTCGACGATCCTCCGCTTCCCCTTCTCGGCTGGAAGTCCGGTGAAGTCGCCCGAGTCGACGAGCACGCCCGCCTCCTCGTCGATCACCTCGCGGATCGGCAGGTCGAAGGTCTCGGCGAACTCGCGATCGCGCTCGTCGTGCGCGGGCACCGCCATGATCGCCCCGGTGCCGTACTCCATCAGGACGTAATCGGCGACCCAGACGGGCAGGCGCTCCCCGTTGACGGGATTGGTGGCGTAGTGGCCGGTGAAGACGCCGGTCTTGGCCTCTTCGGTCGCCCTCGCCTCGCCTCGCCGCGCCGCGGTTCGCTTGACGTACTCGTCCACCTTCTCGTCGCCGAGCTGCCCGACGAGCGGGTGCTCGGGCGCGAGGAGGAAGAAGGTCGCTCCGAAGAGCGTGTCGGGCCGGGTCGTGAAGACCGCCACGTCGGCGTCGAGCTCGTCGATCCGGAACAGGATCTCGGCGCCCTCCGAGCGGCCGATCCAGTTCCGCTGGATCGTCTTCGTCCGCTCGGGCCACTCGCCCCACTCGGGCAGGTCGTACTCGAGCAGCTCGTCGGCGTACGCCGTGATCTTGAAGAACCACTGCTCGAGGTTCCGGGCCTCGACCAGCGTCCCGCACCGGTCGCAGCGCCCGTCCACCACGTACTCGTTCGCGACGACCGTCTGGTCGTTCGGGCACCAGTTGACCGGCGCCGACGCCCGGTAAGCGAGGCCGCGCTCGAAGAACCGCAGGAAGAGCCACTGCGTCCAGCGGTAGAAGTCGATCTCGTGCGCGGAGATCTCGCGCGTCCAGTCGATCGCCCAGCCCAGGCGCCTCATCTGCACGCGGATCGCGGCGATGTTCCGCTCCGTGATCTCGCGCGGATGGCCCCCTTCGTTGATCGCGGCGTTCTCCGCCGGTAGCCCGAACGAGTCGAAGCCCATCGGGCGCAGGACGTTCCAGCCGTTCCGTCGCCGGAAGTGAGTGAGGACGTCGCCCATCGTGTAGTTGAGGACGTGCCCCATGTGCAGCGTCCCGGAGGGGTAGGGCAGCATCTCGAGCTGGTACCAGTGCCCCTCGTCGTCCGCCGCGCCGGGCGCAGGATTAGGTGTCTCGAAGGCCCGCGCGTCCTCCCAGACCTGCTGCCACTTCGGCTCGATCTTCTGTGGGTCGTATCGCTCCATCAATCCGTCTCCGGGTACAAAAAAGCCTCTCGATCGAGAGGCCGTGGGAAGCTTCCGCGGCGGGGCCGCGTGTGCTTCCTGCGCTATCCGAGAAGCTCCTGCATCTCTCGGTTGAGAATACCAGGGAGCATTGCCGCTCGAAACCCCCGAAAGGAGACGGTATGGCGGAGTACACGGTCGTGAAGGTCTCGGACGTCCCAGACCAGTCGGCGAACCTCGGACAGGATCCGGACCAGTTCGAGATCCGCTTTCTGCGCAACGACCTCGGCTGCGAGCACTGCGGCGTGAGCTTCGCCCGCTACAGCAAGGGGTACGCGGCCGAAGGCCACACGCACAACCGGCAGGAGGAGATCTATCTGCTCGTCTCCGGCCGGGCGCAGGCGCTCGTGGGCGACAACGAGGTCGTCGACCTCGAGCCGTGGACCGCGATCCGGGTCCCGCCGGAGACGCCCCGGGCGCTCCGCGTGGTCGGGGACGAGGACGCGATCTTCGTCAAGGTCGGCGCCCCGAACACGGGCCCGGGAGACGCGCGCGGTGTTCCGGACACGTTCGAGTGGCCCGACCGAAGCTAGGCTCGTTCGATGGCCGGGATTTCGGCGGAAACGCTCGCCGAGCTGGCGCCGTGTGATCCTGAGTACGTCGACAGGCTCGTGGAGCTCGGGATCTTCGCGCCGGAGGAGGACGGGCTGCACGCCCGCTCCGACGTCCACCTGGTCCGCCTCATGGGCGCCCTCGAGCAGACCGGCATCGACCTCAGCGACGTCGGACGGGGGATGGCGGAGGGCGCCTTCTCGTTTCCGCTCGGCCTCTTCATGCCGGACCCGGAAGGGACCGCCGGGACCTACGCCGAGCTCGCGGAGCGGCTGGGGCGGCCGGCCGACCTCCTCCGGCGGCTGAGCAGCGAGCTGGGGCTCCCGCCGCGCGCCGACGACCGCGTCCGGGCCGAGGACGCCGAGCTGCTGTCCCTGCTGCTGACGACGCTCGACCTGGCCGATGAGGACGAGCT
>DASTWB010000212.1:0-14081 GCA_035758725.1 Gaiellaceae bacterium | reverse complement strand
CTCGGGCTCGCGCTCGACTATTCGCTGCTCGTCGTCAGCCGCTACCGGGAAGAGCTCGCGCACGGCGGTCGGGAGGACGCCGTCGTGCGCACGATGGCGACGGCCGGCCGGGCGATCGTCTTCTCCGGGCTCGCCGTCGCGCTGGGCTTGTCCTTGCTGCTGTTCGTGCCTGTCCCCTTCATCCGCGGTATGGGCTTCGGTGGCCTTCTGATTCCGCTCGTCTCGATCGCAGCCACGTTGACGGTGCTGCCGATCCTGCTGGCGCTGCTGGGGCCGCGTGGAGTCGGCGGGCTGCGGCGGTCTCGCCGGCTTCCAGAAGACGGGCGGGGGAGATGGTGGAGCGCGTTCGCGCGCGCCGTCATGCGCCGGCCGTATGTGGTCTTGCTCGGAACCGTCGCAGTGTTCATCGCTGCCGCTCTGCCCGCGCGTTCGCTCGAGCTCGGGCCTGGCTCGCTCGCCAGCCTGCCGGAGCGAACGGAAGCGGCGCAGGGTCTGGCGCTCCTCGGCAAGAGCTTCGGTCCCGGCGCGCTGACGCCGACAGAGGTGGTCGTCGACAGCGGCGTGGAGGGAGGCGCGAACGGTCTGCGCCTGGACGCAGCCGCGGACCGTCTTGCCGATCGGCTCTTTCGCGACCCCGAGGTCTTCCTGGTCGCGAGCGGGTCGGGCGCGCCCTACGTCGACGCCGGCGGCCGCTATCGGCGCGTGATCGTCGTCGGCCGGCACGAGTACGGCGCGCCGGAGTCGAGGCGGCTGGTCGAACGGCTCCGAGAGCGGCTGATTCCCGCCGTGGGGTTCCCACCTCCGGCGCGCGCCTACGCCGGCGGTGCGCCGGCGCAGGGAGTCGACTTCCTCGCTCGTTCCTACGCCGACTTTCCACGGCTCGTCCTGGCTGCGCTCCTCCTCACGTATCTGATCCTGGTCTTCGCGTTCCGCTCGCTGCTCCTGCCGCTCATGGCGGTGCTCCTGAACCTGCTCTCGGTCGCCGCCGCCTACGGGCTCCTGGTGCTCGTCTTCCGTTACGGAGTCGGCGCGGATCTCCTCGGCGTGGAGCGCTCCGACGAGATCGAAGGCTGGATTCCGATCTTTCTGGTCGCGGTGTTGTTCGGGCTCTCGATGGACTACGAGGTCTTTCTCGTCTCGCGGATGCGGGAAGGATGGGACGAGGGCATGAGCAACGCCGAGGCAATTGCGTTCGGAGTGGAGCGGACGGGCCGGCTGATCAGCGTCGCGGCGGTGGTGATGGTCGCGGCGTTCGCCGGCTTCGTCGTCGGCAGCGTCCCGGGCCTTCAGCAGTTCGGGCTCGGGGTGGCCCTTGCGATTCTGATCGACGCGACGCTCGTCCGGCTGCTCCTCGTGCCGTCGGTCATGGCGATCCTCGGCCGCTGGAACTGGTGGCTTCCACAGCGTCTGGATCGCTGGTCCAACCTGCCTCGGCAGGTCAAATCGTGACGGATGGCTCTGGAGCCGACTCGCGCCCCGCCTGCGGTCGAAGGCGACGGCCGACTACTGGCGCGCATTCCGTAGTTCCCCCCGTTCTCGGCCCGGGTCGCGGAGGCGACAGTAAAGGGGTGAAACGAATCCTGTTCGTGTGTCTCGGCGTCCTCGCCGTGGCCGGAGCACCGGTCGGCGCGGCCGCCGTGGCGTCACCGACGTTCCGCATGTCGATCGTGCACCACTTCCGCGGCTGCCACGTTTGGTGGAGGAACGAGGCCCGCGGAGCGTCGACGACGATCAGGATCAAGCGCGGTACCCGCGTGGAGATCCGGGTCTCGTGCCCGATGGACTTCGAGTTCCGGCAGCTGGCAGGCCCGAGGCTCGCGCTCGGCACGCGCCGGACCGCCGCCGGGACGGCTCGCACGATCGTGTTCAGAAAGCCGGGACGCTACGTCCTCAGGGCGAAGAACCTCCAGAGCTCCGAGGAGCGCGGCCTCGAGACCCTGGGGCCGGACAACCTGCTCCGGCTGACAGTGATCGTCTCGTAACGCCGACGCTCTAGAAGACGAGGTAGAGGACCTCGCCGACCAGCGCCGGCTTGTCGGCATCGCGGATCCCGATCTCGACGCCGAGCCGGTAGAGCACGCCTTCACCTCGCCGCTCGCTTCCCAGCAGGGTCGCCTTCAGCCGGACCTGCGACCCGACCGGGACGGGCGCCGTGAAGCGGACTTTCTCCGTCCCGTAGTTGATCCCCATGCGGACGTCGCTGACGTGGAGCACCTGCGAGACGAAGTACGGGAGTAGCGAGAGGCTGAGGTACCCGTGCGCGACGGTGGTCCCGAAGGGGCCTTGCGCCGCCAGCTCGGGGTCGACGTGGATCCACTGGTGGTCGTGCGTGGCCTCGGCGAAGAGATCGATCTGGCTCTGGTCGATCGTCTCCCAGTCGCTCGTCCCGAGGTCGAGCCCCTCGGCGGCCTCGAGCTCGGCCAGGGTCAACGTGGTCGTCATTCAGGCACCTTCTCCAGGAGCTTCGCGCGCATCGCCTTCCGGTCGACCTTCCCGACTGCGGTGAGGGGCAGCGACCCGACGACGTGCACCTCGCGCGGGTACTTGTAGCCGCCGATCCGCTCCTTCGCGAAGCCGACGAGATCGTCCGCGTCGAGCTCGTGGCCCGCGCGCAGCTCGACGAAGGCCACGACCTCCTCGCCGTGCACCGCGTCGGGCCGGCCGACGACACCGGCGGCTGCAACGGCCGGATGCTGGAGGAGCGCCTCCTCGACGTCGCGCGGGAAGACGTTGAAGCCGCCGCGGATGATCAGGTCCTTCTTGCGGTCGACGACGTAGAGGTAGCCCTCCCGGTCGAGATAGCCGAGATCGCCGGTGCGCAGCCAGCCGTCCTCCACGGTCTCGGCCGTCAGCTCGGGCGCATTCCAGTAGCCGAGCATCACCGAGGGCGAGCGGACGCAGATCTCGCCGACCTCGTCGTCGCCGTCGATCCTGACCTCGACGCCGGGAGCCGGCTTCCCGACCGATCCGAGCCGGGCCCGGCCGGGCGGCGTGGAGGAGACGAGCCCGGCCGTCTCCGTCAGCCCGTAGCCCTCCCGGATCTCGACGTGCGGGAGCCGCCGGACGAGCTCCTCGGCGACGTCGGTCGAGAGCGACGCCCCGCCCGAGACGACGTACCGCAGCTCCGAGAGGTCGTAGTCCTCGACCGGCAGCGCCAGCAACATCTGCAGCATCGACGGGACGACGGCGACGATCTGGGTTCGGTGCTCCTGTGCGAGCTCGAGCCAGGCGGCCGGGTCGAACCAGCGCATCAGGACCGTCTCGTGACGCTCGAGAGCGTGCAGCCCGACGACCGTCACGAGCAGCCCGTAGGCGTGCGAGAGCGGCAACGCGGTGAGGCCGCGGACGATCTCCGGAAGATGTCCCGCATCGTGCCCCGCTTTCCCGGCGAAGGCGAGGTTCGCGTGCGAGAGCAGCACGCCCTTGGAGCGGCCCGTCGTCCCGCCCGTGTAGAGGAGGGCCGCCGGATCCGAGCCCTCGCGCGGGACGATCTCCGCCCGGCCGGCGTCCTCGAGCCGGCCGAACTCGTCGGTCGTGACGACCTCGACGCCGTCCGGCACTTTGTGAGCGAGGTCCGGCGTCGCGAGCACGAGCCGTGCGCCCGAATCGGCGACGATGTGCTCGAGCTCCGCCGGCGGCAGCAGGAAGATCGTGGGAGTGACGACGGCGCCGGCGCGCCAGATCGCGCCGTATGCGATCGGGACCTCCGGGCAGTTCTCCATCAGCACGACGGCGCGGTCGCCCGGCGAGAGGCCGAGCCCGCGCAGCCCGCCTGCGAGCTGCGCTGCCCGGTCGTGGAGCTCGCCGGACCGAACCCAGCGCCCGTCGAACCACAGGGCGTCGTAGTCGCCCAGCCGTTCGTAGGCGGCCTCCGCCAGCCGGGCGAGGTGCGTCTCAGCCAACGCGCATCGATCGCCCGCCGGCCCTGGCGATCATCGCGACCATTCCGGCGGGGGCCGCTCCATCCGGAAACCGGTCGTTCAGCTCCGAGAGGAGCTCGTCCGCGTCCCAGCGCCCGTCGGCCGACAGGAGCTCGCCCGCGTCCCACGGGCGAAGGACGTTGATCGCGCCTCCCCAGACGAAGAAGCACTGGCCGGTGATCCCCTGGGCCTCGTCCGCGCAGAGGGCGACGACGAGCGGGGCCATGTTCGCGGGATCGAGCGGGTCGAACCCCTCTTCGGGCTCCGGCAGATCGCCGAACGTCTCCTCGGTCATGCGCGTGCGCGCGTTCGGCGCCAGGCAGTTGACGGTGACGCCGTACCGCT
This sequence comes from Gaiellaceae bacterium, assembly GCA_035758725.1. Lineage (GTDB taxonomy): Bacteria > Actinomycetota > Thermoleophilia > Gaiellales > Gaiellaceae > JACDAN01. The sequence continues at coordinate 9,816 of DASTWB010000212.1, read as the reverse complement.
GCAGCTCCTGCGCGGCGATGAGGGTGAAGCCCGCGATCGCCGCCTTCGCGGCTCCGTAGTTCGCCTGGCCGATGTTCCCGAAGACGCCGGACGGGCTGGACGTGTTGATCACGCGGGCGCGAAGCGTCTCCCCTGCCTTCGCGCGCTCGCGCCAGTAGGCGGCCGCGTGGCGGGTGGGCCCGAAGTGGCCCTTGAGGTGGACGGCGATGACGGCGTCCCACTCGTCCTCGCTCATGTTGACGAGCATTCGGTCGCGGAGGATCCCGGCGTTGTTGACGAGGATGTCGAGCCCGTCGTAGCGGTCGATCGCACCGCGCACCAGCTGCTCGGCCGCGGCGAAGTCCGACACGTCGTCGTAGCTCGCTGCAGCCTCACCGCCGGCCGCGGCGATCTCGTCGACGACCGACTGCGCGGGCGTGGCGTCCGATCCCTCCCCGGCCAGCGAGGCGCCGACGTCGTTGACGACGACCTTCGCGCCGGCAAGTGCGAGCGCGAGCGCGTGCTCGCGTCCGATCCCGCGGCCCGCGCCCGTCACGATCGCCACCTTGCCCTCGAGCGACGGCATTGCGGGAAGATCGTACGACGCATGCAGTTCGAGGGGAGCCAAGTGCAGAACGCGATCTACGCCTCGGGCGAGTCGCCGTGGCCGGTCGCCGCCGAGGACTGGGAGGCCCGCGCGGCCGAGGTGCTCGACCAAGGCCCATTCGACTACATCGCGGGCGGAGCGGGCTCGGAGGCCACGATGCGCGCGAACCTCGAGGCGTTCGAACGGCGCAGGCTGCGCCCGCGGATGCTCACCGGGAACGCGACGCGCGACCTCTCCGTCGAGATCCTCGGCACCCCTTCGCCCGCGCCGTTCCTGCTCGCGCCGATCGGCGTCCTCTCGATCGCGCACGCCGACGGAGAGCTGGCGGTCGCGCGGGCCGCGGCGGCAACCGGCATCCCGCTCGTCCTCTCGAGCGCGGCGTCCCACTCGCTGGAGGCCGTGGCCGAGGCGATGGGCGGCGCTCCCCGGTGGTTCCAGCTCTACTGGGTGAGCGACCGCGATGTCGCCGCGAGCCTGGTCTCGCGCGCCGAGGCCGCCGGGTACGGCGCGATCGTCGTCACGCTCGACACGCTGACACTCGGATGGCGGCCGCGCGACCTGCGGAACGCCTACCTCCCGTTCGTCACCGGTGAGGGTTGCGCGCAGTTCTTCTCCGACCCCGTCTTCCGGAGCCGCCTCGAGCGGCCGCCGGAGGAGGACGTCGTCTCGGCGGCGCTGGCGATGCTCTCGACGTTCCCGAATCTCGGCCTTCGCTGGGACGACCTCCGCTGGCTCCGTGACCGGACCGAGCTGCCGCTGCTCGTCAAGGGGGTCCTGACCGGCGAGGACGCGCTGCTGGCGCGCGACTGCGGCGTCGACGGCATCGTGGTGTCGAACCACGGCGGACGCCAGGTCGACGGCGCGGTGGCGGCGCTCGACGCGCTCGTCGAGGTGCGCGAGGCGCTCGGCGGCGACGCGGTCGTCCTCATGGACGGCGGGATCCGCGGGGGCGCCGACGTGCTGAAGGCGCTCGCGCTGGGTGCCGACGCCGTGTTGCTCGGACGCCCGTACGCGTACGCCCTCGCCGTCGGCGGGCAGGAGGGCGTGGAGACGCTGATCCGTTACCTGATGGCCGACACCGACCTTTCCCTGGCGCTCGTCGGCGGGACACGCGCCGCAGGCCTGGACTCATCGTGGATCGCGGCGTCGTCCTGAGCGAGCTCGACCGGTTCGCGGTCGAGGAGATCGAGCTCGACGAGCCGGGGCCTCGCGAGGCGAGGGTGCGAATCGAGGCCACCGGGGTCTGCCACTCCGATCTCCACGTCATCCGGACGGGCTTCGGCCACCCGCTCCCGGTGCTGCTCGGGCACGAGGGTGCGGGCGTCGTCGAGGCGGTCGGCGAAGACGTCGAGCACGTTGCTCCCGGCGATCGCGTGGTGATCGGCTGGCGCTCGCCGTGCGGGGAGTGCCCCTGGTGCCTCCGGGGTGCGACGCACCTGTGCCGGACGCCGCCGATGGCGGTCCGGCGGGTGCGCGCTCCCGACGGCCGCTACCTGATGGGCGTCTTCCGCGCGGGGACGTTCGCGACGCGGACCGTCCTGCACGGCGAGTCGCTGGTTCGCCTGCCGACGGAGCTCCCGCCCGAGGAGGCGTGCCTGCTCGGATGCGCAGTCGCGACCGGTGTCTGCTCGGTGCTGAAGACGGCCGAGGTGTGGGAGGGAGCGCGCGTCGGCGTGATCGGCTGCGGCGCCGTCGGGCTGTGCGTCGTCCAGGGCGCGCGGATCGCCGGCGCGGCCGAGATCCACGCGCTCGACCTCGACGACCGCAAGCTCGAGGCGGCGCGGCGGTTCGGCGCGACGCACACCGGCTCGGACGAGGCGACGCGCCTCGACTTCGTCTTCGACGTCGTCGGGCGGCCGGAGACGGTGGCTCAGGGCATTGGCATGTTGGGCCATGCCGGGACGCTCGTCTACATCGGCCTTCCGGACCCGGGCGCGGTCGCGGAGCTGCCGCTCGACTACGCGTTCGACCGGCGAGTGCGGATCCTCGTCTCCCACGGGGGCGACCACGTGCCCGCGGAGGACTTCCCGCGGCTGGCCCTGCTCGCGGCGGAAGGCCGGCTGGACCTCGCGGGCCTGGTCACGAAACGGATCGCGCTGGACGACGTCGCCGTCGCGTTCGAGGAGATGGAGGCGGGCGACGTGATCCGCTCGGTGATCGTCCTGTGAGGTTCCCGCCGCCCGTCGCCGAGCTGATCGGGATCGAGCTTCTCGAGCAGGGCGGAGGACGGTCGACGATGCGGCTCGAGGTCGGCGAGCAGCACTCGAATCCGATGGGAACGATCCACGGCGGGATCCTGTGCGACCTCGCCGACGCGGCGATGGGGGTCGCGTTCTTCTCGACGCTCGACGAGGACGAGTCGTTCACGACCCTCGAGCTGAAGATCAACTACGTCCGGCCGTTCTGGACGGGAACGCTCATCGCGTACGGACGCGTGCTCCATCGAGGGAAGTCCGTCGGCCTCACCGACTGCCGGGTCGTTGACGATCAGGACCGTCTGATCGCCCATGCGACGAGCACCTGCATGGCGCTTCGCGGGACCGCAGCGTCGGGTCGTTGAGGCAAGTAACAAGTTGTCACGAACCCGGCCCGAGGCCGCTCGCGGCCTGGGCGCCCGGCAGTCCGCCGGCAAGTAACAACTTGTTACTTGCGGTCGTTCGCCCCGCCGAGGACGCCCTCGAGGAGCTCCGGGTAGTCGGGGTCCTCCTCCGGGTTCCACCCCGCCACGAGATGCCGGCGGCGGAGTAGCTCCGCGCTCGCGGGGCTCGTGTCCCGCAGCGCCTTCACCTGAAGCGACCGCACGAGCTCCGCGAGCTGGCGCCGGAAGTGGAGCGCGCCGAACGCGGGATCGGCGACGGACCGCCGCAGCCGCGCAGCCAGCTCCTCGGACGCGCCCGATCGCTCGACGACCAGGTCGACGGCCTCCAACCGGCCGAGGTCCCGGAGCGCCTGCGCGCAGAGCACGTTGTGCGTCCCCTCCCAGCTCTCGAAGACGATCGCGTCGCGGTAGAGCCGCGGGAGGGGCGAGAAGTCCTCGATCGTCCCGTTGCCGCCGAGCGTCTCGATCCCCCTCCGGACGGCCCGGGTCGCGGCGATCGAGGTCGCGAACTTGTTCGCGTTGACGAGGATCCGGTGCCAGGTCGCGTCCTCGTCGCTCGCCTCCCCCTCGTCGAGCCGGGCGACGAGCTCCGTCAGCTCGAGCGTCGAGGCGAGCGCGGCGTCGGACTCCGCCCTGAGCACCGCGAGGTTCTCCCGGACGAGCGGGAACTCGACGATCCGCCGGCCGAACGCCACGCGCTCCGCCGCGAACTCGGACGCCACCACGGACGCCCGTCGGGCCAGTCCCGCCGAGCCGACGGCGTTCAGCCACCGCGAGGTGTTGAGTACCGAGATCGCCGTCCTGAAGCCGTGCTCCAGCGGCCCGAGCGGGTACCCCGCCGCGCCCTCGAACTCGATCTCGCCGGTCGCGAGCGCCCTCGTTCCGAGCTTGTCCTTCAGCCGCCGGATCCGGAACCCGCCGTCGGCGGCCGCGACGAGGAAGCAGCCGATCCCACGCGTCCCGTCGGGGGCGCCGCGCGGCCGGGCCGTGACGAGGAACTGGTCGGCGTCGGCGACCGAGCAGAACCATTTCTCCCCGTGGAGGCGCCAGACGTCGCCGTCGGGCAGCGCCTCGACCCGGTTCGCGCCGACGTCGGAGCCGCCGTGCCGCTCGGTCAGGAACTGCGCGCCGCGCTGGGCCCGGTCGTAGTCGGTCTCGAGGAGCGCCGGCAGGAACCGCTCCCGCAGCTCGTCCGACGCCACCGTCCGCAGCGCCCTCACCAACCCGGCGGTGCAGACGACGGGGCACGCATGGCCGCCCTCGCCGGCCTGCGCGAGCTCGTAGAAGAGTGCCGCCTGGCGGCGCGCGTCGGCGGCCACGATTCCCGATGCCCACACGGCCCGTCCGGCGCGGTGGTACGCCGGATGGAACTCGACCCGATCGGCCGTGAGCCGCGGGGGCTCCCGCTCGGCCTCTTCGACCGCGGGGTCGATCACGTCCCGCACGACGGCGGCGAAGTCACCTGTTACCGGCGGTAGCACGCGTTATAGGCTAAGCGTCGTGGACCTCCGCGACAGCCACGAAGAGGCCGCGTTCCGCGATCAGGTCCGCGCCTGGCTCCAGGACAACCTCCCGGCCGGCGACCCGCGCGAGTGGAGCCGGAAGATGTACGACGCCGGGTACGCCGGACTGACCTGGCCCGTCGAGTACGGCGGCCGCGGCGCGCCCTACAGCCATCAGGCGATCGTGCTCGAGGAGTTCGCCCGCGCGGAGGCGCCGCAGCACATGGGCGTGATCGGGCTGGGGATGGCGGGGCCGACGATCATGGCCCACGGCACCGAGGAGCAGAAGCAGCGGTACCTCCAGAAGATCCTCTCCGCCGAGGAGATCTGGTGTCAGGGCTTCTCGGAGCCGGACGCCGGCTCCGATCTCTCCGCGGTGAAGACGTCGATCGTGGAGCGAAACGGGTCGTTCGTCGTCAACGGTCAGAAGGTCTGGTCGTCTTTCGCGCACATCGCCGACCACTGCATCCTCGTCGGGCGCGGCGACCCGAGCTCCCAGCGGCACGAAGGGCTCACCTACGTGATCGTGGACATGAAGGCGCCCGGCGTGGAGGTGCGCCCGCTTCGCCAGATCACGGGCGAGGCGGAGTTCAACGAGATCTTCTTCACGGACGTGGAGGTGCCGCGCGAGAACCTCCTCGGCGAGGTCGGCGGCGGCTGGCAGGTGGCGATGACGACGCTCCTCCACGAGCGCGGGACGCTCGGGTTCGCGCTCGGCGGCGCGCTCGAGGCGCAGGTGCAGAAGCTCGTCGCGCTGACGAAAGAGCGCGGCGCCGACGACCCGCTGATCCGCGACCGCGTCGCGCAGGAGTGGATCGAGCTGCAGGCGCTGAAGATGACGAACTACCGCTCGCTGACGACTCTGATGCAGACCGGCATCCCCGGCCCGGAGGGCTCGGTCTCGAAGCTGCACTGGTCGGAGCAGAACCAGCGGCTGACAAAGCTCGCGACGGAGATCCTCGAGGGCGAGGACGACGGCTACTGGCGTCATCAGCAGCTGCGCAGCCGCGGGAACACGATCGAGGCCGGGACGTCGGAGATCCTCCGGAACATCATCGCCGAGCGCGTGCTCGGGCTTCCGAGGAGCAGGTGATGCAGTTCGCCTTCACCGAGGAGCAGGAGCTGCTGCGCCGCGAGGCCCGCGAGGCGCTCGGAAACGGAGGCTGGAGCCGCGACGAGATCGCCTCTGCCGAGCTCGGCTTTCTCGACCAGGCCGTGCTCTTCGAAGAGGCCGGGAGGGCGAATGTCGGCGAGTCGCTCTTCGACGAGTCACGGCCGGAGCACGAGCGCCTGGCGTCGCTCGCGCTCGAGGCGGTCGGGATCGGCAAGAAGGCGCTCGACCTCGCGGTCGAGCATGCGACGACCCGTGAGCAGTTCGGCCGCAAGATCGGCGTCTACCAGGCGGTCTCGCACCGGCTGGCCGACACGTTCGTCGAGACGGAGCTTGCACGGTCGCTCGCCTACTGGGCCGCGTGGTGCGTGGCCGAGGCCGACGAGCAGGCGCCGGTCGCCGTCGCCGCTGCGAAGGCGTACGCGGGCGACGCCGCCGTCGCCGCGTGCGAGCGCTCGATCCAGGTCCACGGCGGGATGGGGTTCACCTGGGAGCACGTGCTCCACGAGTACTACAAGCGTGCGCTCTGGATCCAGGCGTACGGCGGTCACGCACGAGTCCAGCGCGCCAAGATCGCCGCCTGGCTCCTGGATTGACGCGCAGCGTCCTGGTCACCGGTGCGTCGTCCGGCATCGGACAGGCGTGCGCGCTGCGCCTCTCGCGCGCCGGCTGGCACGTGCTCGCCGGAGTCCGCGGCGCGGGGGATGCGCCCGACGGCACCGAGGAGGTGCTGCTCGACGTGACCGAGCCCGCGCCGCTCACGATCGACCGGCTCGACGGGCTCGTCAACAACGCGGGCGTCGCCGTTGCCGGCCCGCTCGAGTTCCTCCCGGCCGACGAGCTGCGCCACCAGCTCGAGGTCAACGTCGTCGGCCAGCTGCGGGTCGTGCAGATGGCTCTGCCCGCTCTGCGTGCATCGCGGGGCCGGATCGTCAACATCGGCTCGATCTCGGGCCGCAGCGCCCTGCCGTTCCTCGGCGCCTATGCGATGTCGAAGTTCGGGCTGGAGGCGATGTCGGATTCGCTGCGGGTGGAGCTCCGGCCGTGGGGGATTCACGTCGCGATCGTCGAGCCGGGCACGATCAGGACGGCCATGTGGACGCGCGAGCGGCCGGATCCCCCGCCGGAGGCACTCGCCCTCTACGGCGAGCGCCTGGCGGCGTTCCGCACCTTCGCGCTGAAGCGGAGCGCGCACGGTGCGCCGCCGGAGGCCGTCGCGGCGGTGGTCGAGTCCGCCCTGACCGCGGACCGACCCCGAGTCCGGTATCTCGTCGGTCGCGACGCGCGGCTGCGCGCCGGGATCGAGCGGCTGCCCGGTCGCGTGCGCGACGGGATCTACAAGCGAGTGCTCCTGGGAGGGACGTGATGGCGTACGCAAAAGGTTCGATCGACGAGATGGGCGAGGGCCCGGGCTTCCGCAAGGTCCGCCAGGAGCTCGGTGTGCAGGCGTTCGGCGTCAACGCGGTCGTCTACGCGCCGCGGTTCGAAGGCTTCCTGCACTTCCACGACGAGCAGGACGAGCTCTATTTCGTCCATCGGGGCACCGCGCTCTTCGAGGTCGACGGCGACGAGTTCGAGCTCGGGCCCGGCGGAGTCGTCCACGTGGAGTCGACGACTCCCAGGAAGGTCACGAACGCGAGCGACGACGAGCTCGTGATGCTCGTGGTCGGCGGCAAGGGAGGTTATGTCGGCCGCGACGGGCAGCTCGTCGACGTGGAGCGCGACCTGCCGCGCCGGCAGGGCTTTACCAAGGGCCAGAAATAGAGGACGATTTCCGTGGGTCTACCTCGAGGAGGCAATCGGTCGTGAACGGTTTGATGATGGACTACCAGCTCTCGATTCCGCCGATGTTGGAGCGCGCGGCGACGTTCTTCGGCGACCGGGAGGTGGTCACCCGGCTTCCCGACAAGAGCTTCCACCGCTACACGTACGGCGAGATGGCGGTGCGGGCGAAGCAGCTCGCCGTCGCGCTCGAGAAGCTCGGGCTCGAGCGTGGCGACCGCGTCGCGACGCTCTGCTGGAACCACTACCAGCACCTGGAGGCGTACTTCGGGATCCCGTGCGGCGGGTTCGTCCTGCACACGCTCAACCTCCGCCTGCACCCCTCGGATCTGGCCTACATCGCCGACCACGGCAACGACAAGGCCGTGATCGTCGACCGGAGCCTCGTGCCGCTGCTCGAGCAGTTCCAGGGGGAGACGAAGATCGAGCACGTCTTCGTCGTCGAGGATTCCTACGAGGACCTGCTCGCGACGGCGAGCGCCGACGAGTGGGAGGACCCGCAGCTCGACGAGCGCGAGGCGGCCGCGATGTGCTTCACGAGCGGCACGACCGGACGCTGCAAGGGCGTCGTCTACTCGCATCGATCGACGGTGCTGCACGCGCTGGGCGTCGCGTCGACGTCGCCGCTCGGCCTGCGCGTCGCACACGGCGACACGCTGCTCCCGGTCGTCCCGATGTTCCACGCGAACGCCTGGGGCTACCCGTACCTCGCGGCCATGCTCGGCACGAAGCTCGTCTTCCCCGGCCCGCATCTCGACCCCGAGAGCCTGCTCGAGGACTTCGTCCAGGAGAAGGTCACCTGGACGGCCGGTGTCCCGACGATCTGGCTCGGGATGCTCCACATGCTGGACGCCGATCCGGGCAAGTGGGACCTGTCCCACATGAAGGGGATGCTCGTCGGCGGATCGGCCGTTCCACGGGCGATGATCGCGGCCTACAAGGAGCGCCACGGCCTGAACGTCGTGCAGGGCTGGGGCATGACGGAGACGTCACCCGTGGCCTCCGTCACCGATTTCCTCGGCGATCTCCAGGAGGCCGACCAGGACACGCAGTTCGACTTCGTCGCCATGGCCGGCGTCCCGCTCCCGTTCGTCGACATCCGGGTCCGCGTCGGAGACGAGGACGTCCCGTGGGACGGCGAATCCATGGGCGAGCTCGAGGTTCGCGGGCCCTGGGTCGCGTCGGGCTATTTCGAGGACGACTCTCAGGCCGACCGCTGGACGGACGACGGCTGGTTCAGGACCGGCGACATCGTCTCGATGCACCCGCGCGGCTTCATCCAGATCAAGGACCGGTCGAAGGACGTGATCAAGTCCGGCGGCGAGTGGATCTCGTCCGTCGAGCTCGAGAACGCGCTCATGGCGCATCCGGCCGTGGCCGAGGCGGCCGTGATCGCGATTCCCGACGAGAAGTGGGCGGAGCGCCCGCTCGCAGCCGTGGTCCTCAAGGAGGGTCAGACGGTGACGGAGGAGCAGCTCCGCGATCACCTTGCTCCGAGGTTCGCGAAGTGGTGGCTGCCCGACCGGTTCGAGTTCGTCGAGGAGATCCCGAAGACGAGCGTCGGGAAGTTCAAGAAGACGGCGCTGCGGGAGCAGTTCGCGCAGGAGCAGGTCCCGACCTCTTCGTGAGGGCCGTCGTCCTCCGGGAGCCCGGCGGGCCCGAGCGGCTCGAGCTCGCGGAGGCGCCCGAGCCCGAGCCGCGCGACGGCGAGGTCGTCGTGCGCGTGCGGGCGGCCGGGGTCAACTTCGCCGACGTGCTCGTCCGGCAGGGGCGGTACCCGCAGCCCCCCGAGCTGCCGACGGTCCTCGGCTCGGAGGTCGCGGGCGAGGCCGGCGGCCGCCGCGTGATCGCGCTGCCGCGGGGCGGCGGGTACGCGGACGCGGTGGCGGTGGACGAGCGGCTCGTCGTGCCGCTGCCGGACGGGATGTCGTTCGAGCTGGGCGCCGGGTTCCTCGTCACGTTCCTGACGGCGTGGATCCCGCTGACGCGCCAGGTCCGTGTCGGCCCCGGCTCGGTCGTGCTGGTGCACGCAGGCTCCGGCGGTGTCGGCTCGGCGGCGATCCAGCTCGCCCGCCACCTGGGCGCCCGTGTCGTGGCCACGGCGAGCACCGAGGACAAGCGGCGCGTCGCCTCGGAGCAGGGCGCGGACGAGGTCTTCGGCTACGACGAGTTCGCGGAGTCGGTGCGGGCGGACGTCGTCCTCGACCCGGTCGGCGGAGACGTCTTCACGCAGAGC
>DASTWB010000184.1:0-3621 GCA_035758725.1 Gaiellaceae bacterium | reverse complement strand
ACGATCGGACGCACCTCGATCGAGCCATACTCCGACGCCGGGATCTTCGCGGCGACCGCCAGGGCCGTGTCGAGATCGGGGAGGTTCGTGTCGAAGAAGCCGCCAAGCTGCTCCTTCGTCTCGGCGAAGGGCCCGTCGGTGATCAGGACCTCGCCCTCGCGCACACGCACCGTCTTCGCCGTGCGGATGTCGTCGAGCTCCTTGCCCATCGAGTTCGGGTCCTCCCTGTTCAGCTGGTCGAAGAACGCGTACCACTTGGGCAGCGACTCCTCGCTCTGCTTCGCCGCCTCCTCCTCGGAGAGCTCGAACCAGGGCTCCTGGTCGCTGTAGATCAGCATCGCGTAGCGCATCTCAGCTCTCCTCTCGGACGTAGATGGGGCGGACCTCGATCGCGCCGTGCTCGGCCGCCGGAATCTCCGCCGCGAGCCGGCACGCGTCGTCGATCGAGCCCGCCTCGATGATGAAGAAGCCGCCGAGCGCCTCCTTGACCTCGGCGTACGGGCCGTCAGTCACGACCGAGTCCCCGTTGCGCACTCGGACCGTCGTCGCCGCCGTCGTCTCCTGGAGCTCGGCGCCGCCGACGACCTCCGGGCGCTCGGAGAACTCCATGTACCGCTGGTAGACGGCCTGGCGCTCGTCGTCGCTCAGGCTCGACCAGCCGTTCTCGCTTGCGTGGATCAGAGCCAGGAACTCCATGCTTCTCCTTTCCTCAGGCTGCGCGGAGCCTCGCCAGCATCGTCTCATGGACGAGCAGGAGGTCCGGCTTCCCGAACGGGTCGTGGTGGCGGAGCTGGTCGGTGATCGCGCGGCGCTTGGCCGTCTCGCGCTCCACCAGGTTCCTCCGTAGCCGCTTCACCGCCTCGTCTCCTTTCGTCGGTTGCACAGGGACGACGAACGGAGAGGGGCTAGATCGACAGCATCCGTTGCAACAGGGTCAGCGCGCCGGCCTTGTCGAGCGGCTCGTTGAGATTCCCGCACTTCGGGGACTGGACGCAGGACGGGCAGCCGTGGTCGCACGGGCAGCCCTCCAGCATCCGGGCCGTATCCGAGGCCCAGCCCTCGAAGATCTCGAAGCCGCGCTCGTTGATCCCGACGCCGCCCGCATGCCCGTCGTAGACGAAGATCGTCGGGCGGCCGGTCTGGAAGTGGAGGTTCGTCGAGAGGCCGCCGATGTCCCACCGGTCGCACATCGCCCAGAGCGGCAGGAGCGCGATCAGCGCATGCTCGGCGGCGTGCAGTGAGCCGAGGAGCTTCGGCATGTCGGTCAATTCCTCGAGCATCCAGTCCTCCGGTACGAACCAGACGGCCTCGGTGTCGAACGTCGTCTCCGGAAGGTCCAGCGGAACCGTCTCGATCGTCTCGTTGTCGCCGATTCGCTTGCGCTGGTAGGCCACGACCTGCTCGGTGACGGACACGCGGCCGAAGGAGAGGTCGAGGCCGAGGCGCCGCTCGGTCCGGAGCGGCTCGTCGATCGCAGTCATGGTGTCCTTCTTGGCCTGCGTGTACTCGTCGCCCGCGTACGGCTCGACGAGGGCGGTGCGGGTCTCGAGGTCGAGCTCGGCGACGCGGTAGGACTCGCCGAGGTGGAGGTACACGGCGCCGTGGTGGACCGTGGAGTAGGCGCGCTCGCGCTCGACCAGCCCGAGGAGCGAGCCCGTGGAAACGTCGACGACGGTGAAGGAGTCGGGCGTGGCGGAGCGGAGGCCGAAGCGGCCTGCCGGGTAGTCCCGCCCGGCCCAGACGAAGCCGCCGTCCTTGCGGCGGAGGTCGGGGATCCGGGCGGCGCGCTCGAGGGCCTCCGGGCCGAGCGTCGCCGCGTCCCCCTCGTCGAGCGGCGCCTCGAACGCGGCGGCGCGGACGTGGCCGTCGAGGACACGAGGGTTCGCGTGGTCGAGGATCGCGGCCTCGACGCGGCGGTCGAGCAGCGCCTCGGCGTCCCGCATGAAGAACTGGTCGAGCGCGTCCTCGGTCGCCACGAGGGCGGCGAGCCCGTGGCCCCGGCGGCCCGCGCGGCCCCACTGCTGACGCAGGCTCGCCACGGTGCCGGGGAAGCCGACGCAGATCACCGCGTCGAGCAGGCCGACGTCGATGCCGAGCTCGAGCGCGTTCGTGGCGCTGACGCCGAGCAAGTCGCCTTCGACCAGGCGGCGCTCGATCTCGCGCCGCTGCGCCGGCGTGTAGCCGGCCCGGTACGGCGAGAGGCGGGTTGCGTCGCCGAGCCGCTGGGCGGCGAAACGATGGACGAGCTCGGCCGACTTGCGGCTCTTGGCGAAGCAGAGGGTCCTGACCCCGCGCTCGACCAGCGTGGCCATCAGGCGGGCAGCCTCGCCCAGCGCGCTGGCCCGGAGGCCGAGCTCCTCGTCGGTGAGCGGCGGGTTCCACAGCAGGATCGTCCGCTCGGCCTTCGGGGCGCCGTCCTGCTCGATCACCGTCGCCTCGACGCCGAGGAGCCGCTGCGCGAGCTCGCCGGGGTTGGCGATGGTCGCGGAGGCGAGCAGGAACTGCGGGTCGGCGCCGTAGATCCGAGCCAGTCGGCGGAGACGGCGCAGGACGTTGGCGACGTGGGAGCCGAAGACGCCGCGATACACGTGCGCCTCGTCGATCACGACGAAGCGGAGGTTGTGCAGCACGTCTCCCCAGCGGTCGTGGTGCGGCAGGACGCCGACGTGGAGCATGTCCGGGTTGGTCAGGATCAGGTTCGACCACTTGCGGATCTGCCAGCGGCGGCTCGATTCCGTGTCGCCGTCGTAGATCGCCGGCTTGACGGAGGGCGGCTTCAGGTCGGTGAGGGCGCGGAACTGGTCCTGCGCGAGCGCCTTCGTCGGGTACAGGTAGAGCGCACGGGTCTTGGGCTCGCGTGCGAGGGCGTCGAGCACGGGCAGGTTGAACGCGAGCGTCTTTCCGGACGCCGTCCCGGTGGAGACGACGAGGTGCTCGCCGCGCGCCGCGGCGTCCCAGGCGGCGGCCTGGTGGGTGAAGAGCCGTTCGATCCCGCGGGCGGCGAGCGCGTCGCGGACCTTCGGGTGGAGGTCGTCCGGAAGCGGGGCGAATCGCGGAGCCCGCGCCGGCTCGCCGCCGGCGTAGGCGACCTCCTCGTCCTCGAGGAGGTCGCTCCAGAGCACGGTCTCCACGGCCATGCGCCGATCGTAGCCCCGGGCCTGGAACCCGCCGTCCACGGCCGGTGTAGAGGGTCGGAGATGCCGAAGTCGGCGCTCACCGGCGTGCTCGTCGCGCTCCTTCTCGCCGCGGGCAGTACCGCGGCGACGGGCAGGGCGCCACGCGTCTCTCTTGCGTCGCGGCCGTCCGGGCTCGTCGCCGGGCGTCCCTGGAACGCCGTGCTGATCGTGCGCGGCTCGCGGCCTGCCCGCATCGCCCTGACGGCGGTCTCCGGGCGCCGGCGTGTCGTCGTACCCGTGCGCAGGTGGCGCAACGAGCGGTACCGCTGCCGCCTGCTGTTTCCGGTGGCGGGCCGCTGGTCGCTGACGGCGCGCGTCGGCGGGAAGCGTTACCGGCTCGGTGCAGTTCTCGTGCGTGCGCGCGCGCCGGTGCCGCTCGTGCTGGCCTATCCGACGGCGGCCGTGCTGGATCGAGACGGTTCGTTGTTCCTCGTCGAGACCGGAT
>DASTWB010000135.1:0-2205 GCA_035758725.1 Gaiellaceae bacterium | reverse complement strand
GGAGGCAGAGATGGGCAGCGAAGTGGCGGCTGTGGCACCCCCGATGGTGGAGGTGCCGATGGTCGAGGCGGAGGCGGTCCGGGAGATGCGAGAGCTCGCGGCGAAGGGCTGGGGAGCGAAGCGCATCGCCCGCGAGCTGGGCTTGGCCCGCAACACGGTCCGGCGGTACCTGCGAGGCGGCCCGGCCGCAGAGGTCCAGGAGCGGCCGACAGCGCGTTGCCTCGACGAGGCTGCCCGGACGGAGGCGCTCGCGCTCTTCGATGGCGCGGCCGACCGCAACGCGGTCGTCGTGGCCGACATCCTCGCGCAGCGAGGCGTGGACGCGAGCATCCGGACGGTGCAGCGGGTGTTGGCCGTCCGCCGACGCGAGCACCTCGCGGCCGACCTCGCCACGGTGCGGTTCGAGACATCGCCGGGCCGGCAGATGCAGATCGATTTTGGCGAGCGCAAGGTCTGGATCGCCGGCGCGCAGGTCACGGTGCATTTCCTCGTCGCAGTGCTGAGCTTCTCGCGGCGGATGTTCGTTAAGGCGTTCCTCCACGAGCGGCAAGGCGAGTGGCTCGACGGGATCGCGTCGGCGTTCCAGCACTTCGGAGGTGTACCGGCCGAGGTCCTGGGCGACAACGCTCGATGCCTCGTGCTCGGCCGCGACCGCGCCGTTCAAACGGTGACCTTTCATCCCGCCTACGTCGCGTTCTGCCGTGACTGGGGCGTCCAGCCCCGTGCCTGCCGGCCGTACCGCGCTCGTACCAAGGGCAAGACCGAGTCCGGTGTGAAGTACGTGAAGCGCAACGCCATCGCCGGCCGGCGCTTCGATTCTTTCGCGCATCTCGAGGCGCACCTCTCGGAGTGGCTGCTCGCGGCCGATCAGCGCGTCCACGGCACGACCCACGAGCGTCCGGCGGATCGGTTCGAGAGCGAGGAGCGCCAGGCGATGCGACCGCTGCCAGCGAGGCCGCTGCCGACCCACGGGCGCCGCTTGCAGCGCCGGGTGGCCAACGACGCCCTCGTGGACATCGACACGGTTCGCTACAGCGTTCCTCACCGGCTCGTACGCGATCACGTCGAGGCGCTCGTAACGGCGGCCGAGGTCCGCATCTATCACGGCCAAGATCTCGTCGCCGTGCATGCCCGATCGTCCGAGCCCCACGCCCGCGTCGTCGACCCGGCGCACTTCCAGGGGCTCTGGCGCACGCCCACCGAGAACATCGTCCCTCTCGCCCACCCGCTCTCCGTGCTCGGGCGCAGCCTCGAGGATTACGCCGCTGTCGTCGGAGGTGCCGCGTGAGCACGGAGATCACCCGCGCCCGCGTACTCGAGCACCTCGGTCGCCTCCGGCTTGGCCGTCTCGCCGAGCAGCTCGACGCGCTGCTCTCGGCCGCCGCCCGGGCGGAGCCGACCTACCTGGACTTCCTCGACACTCTCCTCAAGGAGGAGGTCGGGGCGAAGCAGCGCAAGCGAGTCGCGATGGGGATCCAGATCGCGCACTTCCCCAGCGTGAAGACGCTTGAGGACTTCGACTTCAAGTTCCAGCCGAGCATCGACCAGAAGCTCGTCCGCGAGCTCGCTGTCGGGAGGTACATTCCTCAAGCCGAGAACGTGCTCGTCTTCGGTCCGCCGGGCGTCGGCAAGACCCACCTCGCCATCGCCCTCGGCCGAGCCGCGGTCGAGGCTGGCTACAGCGTGCTTTTCACGAGCGCCACCGCGTTGCTGGGAGCGCTCTCGAAAGCCGAGACGGAGGGCCAGCTCACCGACCGGCTCGCCTTCTACTGCAAGCCGAAGCTCCTCATCGTCGACGAGCTCGGTTACCTGCCCTTCGAGAAACGCAGCGCGCACCTGTTCTTCCAGCTCGTGGCGCGCCGCTACGAGAAGGGCTCGATGTTCATCACGACCAACCAGCTCGTGACGCAGTGGGGGACCGTCTTCGGAGATGAGGTCCTGGCTGCCGCAATCCTCGACCGGCTCCGGCACCACAGCTTCACGCTGATGGTCCAGGGCGAGAGCTACCGGCTGAAACAGAAGCGCAAGACGGGCCTGCTGGGCAGGGCCGAGAAGTCGAACTGACCGGGCTGGAGGGGGGGTCAGTTTTAGTGTCGTAAGGGGGTCAGATCTTCCTGTCGTTTGACAAGCGGATTGCCGGCGCTCGCGACGAGCGTCCATAGCAGCGCGCCGAGCTCTGATGGGAGTGCCGCGAGGTATACCGAC
>DASTWB010000122.1:0-8377 GCA_035758725.1 Gaiellaceae bacterium | reverse complement strand
CGGCGGAGGAGGGGCCGGAGGCGGCGGTGCCGGAGCGGGAGGCGGAGGAGGGGAAGGGGGAGGAGCAGGTGGTGGCGGAGGCTCCGGACACTTGTCCTTGTTCTTGTTGTGGTCCTTGCAGTCGCCGTCGTCCCACTGCTTCAGCAGCGTGTAGGTCGCCGTCTTGCGCGTCTTCCTCGCAGCCGGCTTCGCGTCGCCCGCGCCGGCGCCGAGCGTCAAGACGAACGCGCACGCGGCGACCGCGAGCGCGAGCAGCCGCACGCCGAGTCGAGTCCTGAAATACGCCGCAAACGCCACAGTTCTCCCTCTCTTGGTCGCACGATGCGTGGGCCGCCGGGAACCGGCGTCCCCCCGACGGGGGAACGCCGGTACGGTTGCGCCGTGCCCGAGCTCCCGCCTCCAGCGCCGCCAGAGACGCGAACCTCGGGCCAGCTCGTCGCCGAGGCGATGCGCCTGTACGGACGCCGGTTCTGGGCCGCGCTCGCCCTCGGAGCCGGCCCGCTCGTCGTCGCCCTGACCGTGCACGCCCTCCCGGGCCGCACCGGTCTCGTCTTCCTGGCGACGGGGGGCGCACTCGTGTTCACCATCTGCTACGTCGCCGCTTCCCTCCTTGCCGGCGACCTCCGTCCCCGCCGCAGGCCGGTGCTGACGGCGGTCGGAATCGGCGTCCTGGTCTTCGCGCCGGTGCCCTTCCTCACCGTGTCGCTCGTGTTTCCGGGCCTCATCTGGCTCGCGTTCTTCGGCCTGGCTGTGCCGGTTGCCCTCAACGAGCAGCGGGGGCCGCGGGAGTCGGTGCGGAGGTCGATCGCGCTCGCCCGGGCCGATTTCGTCCACGCACTGGGATCGCTGGCGGCGCTCGTGGTCGTCGCGTTCATCACCGCGATCACGCTCGCGTTCCTGCTCGGGCAGTTCGGCGAGCAGAGCCGGGCGATCGCCGCGGTGATCCCGCTCGTCCTGGTCTCGCCGCTCCTGTTCCTCGGGTCCGCGCTGCTCTACTTCGATCAGTCGGCGCGGCTGGCGAACCGCCCTTAGAGTCACGGGCACCTCGTCGAAAGGAGCCCCGCATGCCGACCTACATCCTCCTCACCACGCTGACGGCCCAGGGCGTGCAGACGCTGAAAGCCAACCCCGATCGGCTGCGGGAGGTCAACCGGGACGTCGAGGAGCTCGGTGCCAAGGTCTTGCACCAGTGGGCGACGCTCGGGCCGTTCGACTTCGTCAACGTCGTCGAGGCACCCGACGCCGCCACGGTCGCGAGGGTCTCGGTCGCGCTGGGGGCGAGGGGCAGCGCAAAGCTGCAGACGCTCACCGCCCTCTCGATCGACGAGTTCTTGGGCGCGCTCGGATAGTCACCTAAGCTCGGCCGATGTACCGGCTGAGCTTCGGGGAGTTTCTGATCGTGACGGCGCTGGCCGCGGCGGCGTCGCTTGCGGTCTTCGCCCACGCCGACCGGAACGGGAACAAGCATGCGACGGCCTGGGGCGTCGCGACGTTCCTCGCCGCAGGCGTCGCCGTCCCGCTCTACTTCATCCGGTACTGGCTGCGGTCTCGTCGGCATCGACGCAGCTGAGCACCGCGTCCCAGGCGAGCTCCGACGCGAGGACCCCGAGGGCCATGCTCGTCAGCTCCGGGTTCTCCACCTCGCGGGTCGAGACCGTGTAGAGCACGTCTCCGTCGACGAGCGCGTGGAACGGCTGGATCGCCCGGCCCATCGAGGCGTGCACCTGGACGCCGAGCTGGCGCAGCTCGCGCCGGGTCAGCTCCTGGTTGGTGACGACGAGCGTCAGCGTCGTGTTGCCGGGCGGGGCCTGGGGAAGCTGCGCCTCCAGTCCCTCGACGAGCGGGGTGCGCGCGTCGCGCTCGGCGTCGTAGTGGCCGCGAACGACGTTTCCCTCGCGGTCGACGATCGCGCCGAACGCGTTCACGACCGTGAAGACCGCGATCTTCGTTGGCCCGACCTGGCGGAACGCCCCGCCCTGTCCCGAGAACTCGCCGCGTTCGAGCCCGAAGGTCTTGCCGACCGTCACCGATCGCCCCGCTCCTCGGCGCCCAAGCGGGAAGACGCCCTCACGCGCTGCGCGAAGCGCCTGCCTGCCGAGCTCCGCGTCGGGATAGACGGCGTTCTCGCGCCGGCCGAAGTCGTAGACGATCGCCCCGAGGACGAGCTCCACGTCCGTCCACCCGACGGTGTACCCCCGCATCGCCATGAGCTCGGCGGCCACGCCGCAGGCCGCCTCGAGCCCGTACAGCGAGCCGCCGGCGAAGCAGACCGCGTGCGCCCACTCGTAGTTGCCGATCGTCCCGGGCGAGCCGCCGCGGATGTCCACCGAGCACGCGGCGCCGCCGGGCGGAAGGTGGAACACGGTGCAGCCCGTCGGCCCCTCGTCGTACTCGGCGATCCCGACCCGGAGGCCGGGGAACTCGAACCGAAGCTCACGGCTCACCCGGCGGCCACCGCGACCTCGGCGGCGAGCCGGGCGTTGGCCGCGGCCAGCTCCCGGTTCAGCGAGAGCGTCTCTCCGCCGCTGGCCTCGTGGAGGCGTGAGAGCACGAACGGCGTCACGTCCTGGCCCGTCGTTCCGACCTCGACGGCCTCGGCGAGCGCCGCCTCGATCAGCCGGTCGACGTCGAGGCTCCTCGGCGGCGGGTTCGCGAGCAGCACGCCGGCACCGCCGAGCTCCCAGTGCATCCGTGCGATCCGCGCCGCGTCGCCGCTCGACTCGACGCGCTGCGAGACCGGCGGTCCGCCGGCGGCCTCGTAAAATCGGGGGAGGGTGTCGGTCCCGTAGCCAAGGACCGGCACGCCCAACGTCTCGAGCAGCTCGGCCGTCGCCTCGACGTCGAGAAACGACTTCGCGCCGGAGGAGACGACGAGCGCCGGGGTCCTCGCCAGCTGCGAGAGGTCCGCGGAGACGTCGAGGCGGTCGCCGCGATGGACGCCGCCGATCCCGCCCGTGCCCATGAACCTGATCCCCGCCTGCTTGCAGACGGCGAGCGTCCCACCGACCGTCGTCGCGCCGGTCTCGCCGGCGCCGACGCAGGCGGCGAGGTCGCGAGGCCCGACCTTGCGCACGTCGCTCGTGAACCGCTCGAGCTCGCTCTCGGTCAGGCCGACCCGGGTCTCGCCGTCCAGCACGCCGATCGTCGCCGGCACGGCACCCGCTTCGCGAACGCGCCGCTCGCACTCGAGCCCGACCGCGAGCCCTTCGCCCGGCGGAAACCCGTGCGCGACGATCGTCGTCTCGAGCGCGACCACCGCCTCGGCCTCGCGGACCTCGTCGGCGATCCGGATCACGGCATCGTCCCGAGCTGGGCGACGCAGCGCGCGGCCGCCTCCATCGCGAGCTCTGGGCCGCCGACCAGGTACCCGGCGGCGAGCGCGTCTCCCGCGCCGGTCGTGTCCAGCACCTCGCCGGGGACGGGCGGCAGGTCGCGCACGCCGATCGTCGCGCCGCGGGGGCCGCGCTTCACGACTCGGATCTCGCTCGGGACGGGGAGCTCTTCGTGCTCCCCCTCGTTTCCGAACACGACGTCCGGCCCGATGCGCGCTACGCGCTCGGCGAGCCGGTCGCGGCCGAACTCGCGGATCAGGTTGACCGAGGAGAGGTCGACGCTGATGCGCGCGCCGGCCTCGCGGGCGAGGTCGACCGCCCGCTCCGCAGCCGCCCCGATCGGCTCGCCCATGAGCGAATAGCCCGAGAGATGGAGCCAGTCGGCGTCCTCGAACCACTCCTGCTGGATCTCCGCCGGCGCGAGGTCGGGCGCGACGCCCCGGTCGGAGACCATGGTTCGGCTTCCGTCGAGGTCCACCAGCGACACGACGACGCCGTTGCGTCCTGCCGGCGGCGGGCCGAGGACGTCCACGGCGCGCCGCAGGAGGTCGGCCTCGACGAGCTCGCCGGACGCGTCCGCGCCCCGCTTGCCGATGAACCGAGCCCGGGCGCCGAGTGCGGCCGCCCACGCCGCGACGTTCGCCGCCTGGCCGCCCGCCCCCGCCCGCGTCTCGCCGTGCGTGTCGTCGCCCTCCGCGAGCGGGCGGCTCAGCTTGACGACCACGTCGAGCAGGAGGTCTCCGAGGGCGCAGACGACGACCACGCGTAAGATCGTCCCATGGACGGCGAGGCCCGCGTGCGGCGTCTGCGCTCCTTCGTGATCGGCGGCGTCGTCGGCGCGTCGGCCGCGCTGGCGGCCGCCCAGAGGCGGCGCCGGAGGCGCGAGCGGCGGCCGGTCGGCCTCGCGGCGTTCGAGGGGGCGCCGTGCTACCAGGAGACGCTCGAAGAGCGCGAGCGGGCGTCGACCTAGGGCGCCGCTATCCTCTGACAGGGTGCCGATCTACGAGTACAAGTGCCCGAACGGGCACGTTTTCGAGCTTTTTCACGGCATCCACGAGCCGGCTCCCGAGGCGTGCCCCGTCTGCGCGGAGGGGCCCGTGACGCGGGTTCTCCACCCGGTTGCGGTGCATTTCAAGGGCTCCGGCTTCTACGCGACCGACTACGGCCGCGGCAGCCGCAAGCCGACGCGCGACGGCGACCGGTCCGACAAGGCCGACTCGGGCGACAAGAAGGAGCCCGAGAAGAAGGCTCCGGCTGCCGAGGCGTCCTAGGAGGCTCCGAGGCCTCCTAGGTCAGCGGCGTCCCGCGCAGGCCGCCTGCGCCGGAGATCGGGCTCGGGGGCTGGATGGCCGAGCGCCCGCCGAACATGAGCAGCACCGCGGCGTTGTCGTCGCCGTCGCCGGTGAGGCCCAGCCGGCAGTAGACGGTCCGGTCGTCGGCCGACCTGAACCGGAGCCAGGCGAGCTGGACCAGCTCGTTCGTCGAGAGGTCGGTGGTGAGCGGGCTGACGAGGTCCTTGCCGATGAACGGCAGGCGAACGTACGCGCCGAAGCTGACCATCTCGTCCAGCGTCGCCTGCAGCACCTGCTGCTGGCGCCCCACGCGGTTGAGGTCGCTCTCGCCCGGATCCAGCTCGTTCTTCCGGATCCGCGCGTAGATCTGCGCCCGCTTGCCGTTCATCTCCTGCCGCCCTCGGCCAAAGCGCCAGCCGCCCCAGCGCGCGCAGCGCGCCGCGCTCGGGTAGGGACACTCGATCTTCGTGACCGCCGGCTTCCGAACGTCGACCTCGACCCCGTCGAGCGCGTCGACGACCTTCCTGAAGGCCGTCATGTCGAGGACGATGACGTGGTTCACCTCGATCCCGAGCGCCTCGCGGATCGTCCGGATCGTGAGCTGCGGCCCGCCCAGCGGGAGCGTGGAGTTGATCTTCTCGTGGCCGAACCCGGGGACGTCCACCTCGAGGTCGCGCGGCACGGAGAGGTACGTGATCGTGTGGTGGTCCGGGTCGGTGCGGAGGAGCATGATCGAGTCCGCGAGCCGGTTGCCGCGGCGCGTCGGGTGCGACGAGTGGTCGCTGCCGACGATCAGCGTCGTGCTCGGCTTCGAGAGCATCCAGCCGTCCTGGGGCACGAGTTGCGCCTTGGCCGGGCCGCCGAGGCGGCCGTTCGCCTCCTTCATGCCGCTGCGGATCGAGAGGTAGCCCGCGACCGTCCAGCCGACGACGAGCAGGACCAGGGCCAGGACGACGAGGAGGACGATCCGGCCGGTGGTGAGGCGACGGGGGCGCTTCGCGGGCCCCGGCCCGGCGTAGCGCTGCGGCCTCGGCGCCTCGCGGGGCTGCTTCTTCCGCCTCTCCGGCTTCGGCAGTCGCGTGAGCGTCGGCACGCCGCCGGTCGCGCGTCCGCCGCGGTAGACGCGGTACGGCTTGTCTTCGCGGGCCATCCGGCGGGGTATCGTAGCCGCCGCTCTTGACCCCTTCGCGAGCCATCGGCGTGGACGTCGGCGGGACGAAGATCCTCGCGGGGGTCGTCGACCGGGAAGGCGTCGTGCACCGGCAGGACTCGCGAGGCACCCCGGTCTCGTCCGAGGAGGAGCTCCTCGCCGGCCTCGATGCCGTCGTCGAGTCGCTGCTCGGCGACGACGTCGCGGTGCTCGGCTTCGGGCTCCCGTCGCAGATCGACCAGCGAACCGGACGGGCGGTCTCGTCCGTCCACATTCCTCTCGCCGACGTGCACTTCCGCGACCGGATGGCCGCCCGGTTCGGCCTGCCGGTGGGGATCGACAACGACGGAAACGCGGCTGCGATCGCCGAGTGGAAGCTCGGCGCCGGGAGGGGCGCGTCGAACGTCGTCCTCCTCACGCTGGGAACGGGCATCGGAGGCGGCCTCATCCTCGACGGAAGGCCCTTCCGGGGGGCCGTCGGCGCGGGAGCCGAGCTCGGGCACATGGTGCTCGACTACGGCGGCCCTCCCTGTCCGGGCGCTTGCACCGGGCACGGCCACTTCGAGGCGCTCGCGGCCGGTTCCGCGGCCGACGCGCTCGCCGAGCGCCGGTTCGGCCCCGGAGCGGATGCGCGCCGGCTGGTGACGGAGGCTGAGAACGGCGACGAGGGTGCGCTGGCCGATCTCGCGGAGCTCGGGCGCAGGCTCGGGGCGGGCGTCGGCTCGCTCGTGAACATCTTCAACCCGGAGGTCGTGGTCGTCGGAGGCGGCTTCGGCGATGCCGGCGAGCTGATCCTCGGGCCGGCGCGGGAGGCCCTCGCCATGGAGGCGCTCCCGCTGTCGCGCGAGATCGTCCGGGTCCTCCCGGCCGAGCTCGGCCCCGAGGCGGGGATGATCGGCGCGGCGCTGGTCGGCTTCGAGGCGCTGGACGGACCGACCGCCTGATGCCGCTCGCGGTCTGCGCGACGCCGATCGGAAACCTCGACGACGTCACGCTGCGAGTGCTGGCAGCGCTGCGCGAGGCCGACGTGGTCCTGTGCGAGGACACGCGGCACACCCGCGGACTGCTTCAGCGTCATTCGATCGACGCGCGGCTTCTCAGCTACCACGAGCACAACGAGGCCAGGCGGACGGCCGAGGTGCTCCCGCGCCTCGAAGCAGGCGAGCGCGTCGCCCTCGTGTCCGATGCGGGGCTGCCCGGGATCAGCGACCCGGGTGCGCGGCTCGTCGCCGCGGCGCTGGAGGCCGGGGTGGCGGTCTCGGTGCTCCCGGGCCCGTCCGCCGTGGAGACGGCGCTCGTCGCCAGTGGGTTCGAGGCGGAGCGATACCAGTTCGTCGGCTTCCTGCCGCGCCGAGCCGGGGAGCTCTCGGCGCTGTGGCGAGAGCTGGCGCAATGGCGGCACGCTCTTGTCGCCTTCGAGTCGCCGAACCGTCTCGCCCGCACGTTGGCGAGTCTCGCCGAGGCTCTCCCCGACCGGCCGGTCGCGGTCTGCCGGGAGCTGACGAAGCGGTTCGAGGAGGTCGTCCGCGGGCCGGCCGCGGAGATCGCCGAGCGGTTTGCGGGCGGGGCGAAGGGCGAGATCACACTGGTGGTGGGGCCGGGCGCCGTCTGGGCTGCGCTCGACGAGGACGAGGCCGCCGACGCGGTCGCCGCGCTCCTCCGCGGAGGAACCTCGCGCAAGGCGGCAGCCGACGTCGTCTCCCGGCTGACGGGGGTGCCGCGGAAGCGGCTCTACGATGCCTCGCTGTAGTCAGCTTTGACAACAGCCGACCGCCCTGCTAGCTTCGCCCGCGATGTTCGCACGGTTGACAACGGCCCTCGCCGTCCTCGCGCTCGCCGCTCCCGCAGCCGCCTGCGCCTGGACCTGGCCGGCGGCGGGCGAGGTGCTCCGCGGGTTCGACTACGGCGGCGGCGTCTACACGGCCTCCGGCCACCGGGGGATCGACATCGCGGGAGCGCCCGGCTCGACGGTCCGCGCACCGGCCTCCGGCCGTGTCTCCTTTGCGGGCTCGCTGCCGTCGAACGGCAAGACGCTTTCGATCCGCACGGCCGACGGCTGGGCGATCACGCTGACCCAGCTCGGATCGATCACGGTCTCGGCCGGGGACGGCGTCGCCGAGGGCGAGCCGGTCGGGACGATCGCCGACACCGGCGCCGACGGCGAGGCGTCGCACGTGCAGCTCGGTATCCGGCACGCCGACGATCCACGCGGATACGTCGATCCGCTGACGCTCTTGCCTCCTCGTGAGGCCGCCTCGGCACCGGCACCCGCTCCTGCGCCCGTGGCTCCAGTCGCGCAGGGCTCGCCTGTCACCGAGGAGGCGAGCGCAGCGACTCCCAGCGCAGACGAGCCCGTGCACCTCGCGGTTCCCTCCGGCGTCGCGTCCTCGGAACCGGCATCGGGTAGGACGAGTCGGCGAGCCCGCGCCCGCCTCGTCCCTGCCGTCCGATCCGCTCGGCAAGCGCCGGCGCCCCCGGTCGGCGTCAGGCACCGGGCGGGAAACGCGGCTCTCGGGGTCGAGGCAATCGCGCAGACGCACCGGCCGCGGTCAGGCCGACAGGCGTCGCGACGGCACGGCTGGGAGACCCGGGACACTGCGCAC
>DASTWB010000178.1:0-2895 GCA_035758725.1 Gaiellaceae bacterium | reverse complement strand
GGTCCGACGTGATGATCCCGGCCGACAGGCCGTACGTCGTCCGGTTCGCCCGCTCGACCGCCTCGTCGGGGCTCCCGACGACCTCGATCGCCGCGACCGGCCCGAACGTCTCGAGCCGAGCGAGGTCCGAGTCCTCCGGGACGTCGGTGACGAGCGTCGCCGCGTAGACGGGGCCTTCGGCCTCGCCGCCCGCGAGGACCGTCGCGCCCTGCTCGACCGCGTCGTCGACGCGCCCCTTGACGGTGGCGACCGCGTCCTCGGTGATCAGGGGCCCGATGATTGTGTCCTGCTCCTTCGGGTCGCCGGACTTCAGCGCCTTCGTCTTCGCCACGAGCCGCTCGACGAACGTGTCCGCGATCGGCTGCTCGACGATGATCCGGCGGGCCGACATGCAGATCTGGCCCTGGTGGAGAAACGCGCCGAAGGCAGCTGCGTCGACGGCATAGTCGAGGTCGGCATCGCCGAGCACGATCAGCGGGTTCGAGCCGCCCAGCTCGAGGACGACGCGCTTCAGGCTGCGCCCGGCGGCCTCGGCGATCCGACGGCCGGTGGCGGTCGACCCGGTGAAGTTGATCACGCGCACCGCCGGGTTCTCGGCGAACTCCTCGCCGATCGGCGCCGCCTCGCCCGGCGCGTGGGTGACGATGTTGAGCACGCCCTCCGGCAGGCCGGCCTCAGCGAAGATCTCGCCCCAGAGCAGCCCGCCCACGTACGGGGAGAGCTCCGACGGCTTCAGGACGACGGTGTTGCCGAGCGCCAGCGGAGCGGCGATCGAGCGCGCGGAGAGGATCAGCGCCGCGTTCCACGGCGCGATCGATCCGACGACGCCGACAGGGCGGCGGAGCCCCATCGCGAAGGCACCGGTGTCGGACGGGATCACCTCGCCCATCGGCATGTACGGCAGCGCCGCCGCCTGCCGGAAGAGGCCGGGCACGAAGTGGAGCTGGAACATCGCGAAGCCGAAGGTGCAGCCGGTCTCGCGGGTCAGCCACGAGCCGACGTCCTCGGCGCGCGCCTCGAGCAGGTCGGCCGCCTTGAGGAAGATCGCCTGGCGCGCCTCGGGCGGGGTCTGCGACCAGGCGGGAAACGCGTCGGCCGCGGCGGCGATCGCCCGCCGCGCGTCCTCCCGAGTCCCGGCCGGAACGTTCGCGACGACGTCACCGGTGAACGGGTCGGCGTCCTCGAACGTCCTGCCTCCCTCCGCCGCGGTCCACTCGCCGCCGATGTGCAGGCCGCGGACCGTGTTCTCGATCGCGCTGGCGGTCATCTCGAGCCCCCTTTGCCTCCGGCCGTGTTCGACATGAGAACAGGCATCCGGTTACCGCACCGCACTCTCCCACCGGCGCGAGCGCCCTGTCAAGCCGAACCGGTGGCTCCTGCGGGCGCCGCTGCCGCGCGGAGGTCGACCTCGATCGCAGCGGCCGTCTCGAGCAGCCGCGGAACGACCTCGCGGCGCAGCGCCGGCATCGTCATGCGAGTCGCGTGGACCGAGACGTTGAGGGCCGCGATCACCGCCTGGCTCGCGTCGCGGATGGGCACGGCGGCCGAGCGGACGCCCTGCTCCAGCTCCTGGTCGACCGCGGCCCAGCCGGCCTCGCGCACTTCCTCGATCCGCCCCTGCAGCGCCTCCACGTCGGGAACGGTGCGATCCGTGAGGTGGTCGATCTCGATCCTGCCCAGGCGCTCGGCGAACGCGTCGGGCCCGAGACCGGCGAGCAGCACGCGGCCCATCGAGGTCGCATAGGCGGGCAGCCTGGTTCCGACCGCGATCGTGATCGTCATGATCCGCTGCGTCGGGACGCGGGCGACGTAGACGACGTCCAGGTCGTCGAGCACCGCCACGGACGAGGACTCGTTCACCTCGGCGACGAGCGTCTCCATGTGCGGCATCGCCACCTCCGGAAGGCTGAGCGCGGAGAGGTAGGCGTAGCCGAGCTCGAGCACGCGTGGCCGGAGCGAGAAGGTCGCCCCGTCCTGGCGGACGTACCCGAGCCGGACGAGCGTGAGCAGGAACCGGCGCGCCGCCGCACGCGTGAGGCCGGTCGCGCGCGCGACGTCGCTCAGACGCAGCTCCGGGTTCTCGGCTCCGAACGCGCGGATGACGGCGAGCCCACGCTCGAGCGACTGCACGTGGTCCGGATTCCGCTCCCGGCTCGGTTCCAGCATGTGAACGGATGTTCTCATACCGAACTTCTGCGCTCGGAGATACTGGCGCCGTGAGCGCCCGCACCGTCCGCGACGCGACCTTCGACGTCCTCCGGGCGCAGGGCCTCACGACGATCTTCGGGAACCCCGGGTCGACGGAGGTGCCGTTCCTCGCCGGGCTGCCGGACGACCTTCGCTTCGTGCTCGGCCTCCACGAGGGCGCCGTCGTCGGGCTCGCGACGGGGTGGGCAGTCGCGCGGCGCGAGCCGGCGTTCGCGCTGCTCCACACGACCGCGGGCCTCGGAAATGCCGTGGGCGCGCTCGCGACGGCCCGGGTCAATCGCGCGCCGCTCGTCGTCCTCGTCGGGCAGCAGGACCGGCGGCACCTGGCCTCTGAGCCGTTCCTCGCCGGCAGGCTCCGCGGGCTCGCCGGCGAGTACCCCGTCTGGGCCGATGAGCCCGTGCGCGCCGCCGACGTCCCCGGCGCGCTCGCCCGCGCCGCCCACGAGGCGGCAACGCACCGCGGGCCGGCGCTCGTGGTCGTGCCGATGGACGACTGGAGCGCGCCGGCCGACGAGGAGCGCGAGGACGCGGCCCCGGCGCGGGTCGTCCGGGCGGCCGCCGCCGACCCGGCCGCAGTCGACGAGCTCGTCCGGTTCCTCGAGGGCTCGCGCTCGCCGGCCCTCGTCGTCGGCGCCGGCACCGACGACCCCGCATCTTGGGCCGCGCTCGTCGACCTCGCCGAGCGCC
>DASTWB010000092.1:0-7654 GCA_035758725.1 Gaiellaceae bacterium | reverse complement strand
GAGCGGCTCCGAGGGGTGCCGGGCGGGCCGCGTGATCGGAACGTACCTCCACGGGCCGCTGCTGCCCCGAAACCCGTGGCTCGCAGACTGGATCCTCGCGGAGGCGCTCGCGCACAGGACGGGCGGCGAAGCGTCCGGTTTCGAGCCCCTGCCGGACGAGCTTGAGGCCGAGGCTCATTCGGTCGCCGCCGAGCGAGCGAGGTCGCGGGGAGGCAGGTCCTAGGTAGCGCCCAGGACCGTCACGGAACCCACAGCGGCCCCAGGTAGACGACCGGGTCGGCCGGCCGCCACCGCGCGAGGAACCGCTGGATGGGCGGGTGCAGCACGACCTCATCCAGCTCCGGGATCGCGAACAGCCGGTGGCCTCGGACGGCGACATCCTGTGAGGTCACGGCCTCGAGCGACCGGTCGCCGAGGTCGCCCGCGAAGATGATGTGCACGACGTGCTTGGCCGCGAAGCTCTTCTGCGGCGCGATCGAGTCCACGATCGCCACGGGCCCCTCCACCGGAACGTCCGCGCCGAGCCCGATCTCCTCCATGAGTTCCCGATGCAGCGCGTCCACGAGGCTCTCTCCGGAGTTGACGCCACCGCCCGGCAGGAGCCAGTACTCCTTCCCATGCTTCTCGTGCCGGCAGAGGAGCAGCCGGTCGCCCCGGCGGAGGATGGCCGACACCCGGATCCGCGGCTCGGCGGCCATCGGCTCCCCTCACACCCTCGACGATCCGAATCCGCGGGCGCCGCGCTCGCTCTCCGGGAGCTCCTCGAGCTCGACGAGCCCGACCGCCGGCACAGGCAGGACGACGAGCTGGGCGATCCGCATCCCGGGCTCGACGACGAACGGCGTGTCCGCGTCCGTGTTCAGGAGGACGACCTGGACCTCTCCGCGGTAGCCCGCGTCGATCAGGCCGGGCGCGTTCACGATCGTGATCCCGTTCCGTGCCGCGAGACCGGACCGCGGGAGGACGAACCCTCCGTGGCCCTCGGGGATCGCCACCGACAGCCCCGTCGGGACGACCGCGCGCTCTCCCGGGCCGAGCTCGTGCCGGCCGCAGGCGGCCAGGTCCAGTCCGGCGTCGCCCGTATAGGCCTGTGACGGGATGACGGCGCCGTCCCGGAGGCGGCGGACCGGGACCTCGATCACCTGGTGGCCCTGGTCGGCTCCGGCGAGTCGGCAGTCGGCGGATCCGGCCCGGCCTCGGACGGCGCCGCCGAGTCGGTGCCGTGGGCGATCAGGTAGGGAGCGAAACGCTGGATCTCGCGGCGCGGGAGCCGCGCGCGGATGAAGACGCCGTCCGGTCCGTCGACGCGCTCGTCGATCGGCGGGCCGAGCGCATACAGCTCGGCGAGCTTGGCGCCGTCCTCGTACGGGACCAGCATGCGCACGAGCTCGAACCGCTCGGCGAATCGCTCCGCGATCCTCGCCCGCAGCTCGTCCAGCCCCTCGCCAGTCTCGGCCGAGATCTGGAGCGCCCCGGGGAACCGGTTCGCCAGGCGGCGGCGGCCGAGCGGGTCGACCGCGTCCACCTTGTTGAGCACGAGCTCGACCGGAAGCTCGTCGGCCCCGATCTCCGCGAGGACCTCGTTGACGGCGGCTGTCGTCTCGTCGAGCTCGTCGTCCGGCAGCGACCCGTCGACGACGTGGAGGACGAGATCGGCCTCGAGCGTTTCCTCGAGGGTCGCGGCGAAGCCCTCCACCAGCTCGTGCGGGAGGCGGCGGATGAACCCGACCGTGTCGGTGACGAGGTAGCGGCGACCGTCCTCCTCGAACGCCCGCGTGGTGGGGTCGAGCGTCTCGAACAGCCGGTCGTTGACGGAGACGCCTGCGCCGGTGAGCGCGTTCAGCAGCGTCGACTTGCCCGCGTTCGTGTACCCGGCGAGGGCGACGGTCGGAGTGTGCGATCGCAGGCGCTCGCGCCGCCGCGTCTGGCGCTGGCGGCCGAGCTCCTTCAGCCGCCGCCGCAGGATGGCGACTCGACGCCGGGCGAGGCGGCGGTCGGTCTCGAGCTGGGTTTCGCCGGGGCCCCTCGTCCCCACGCCGCCGTCCATGCGGCCGGCGCCGAGGCGCTCGAGGTGCTGCCACATGCCGCGCATGCGCGGGAGGTTGTACTCGAGCTGCGCCAGCTCGACCTGGAGCTTGCCCTCGGCGCTGTGGGCGTGCTGGGCGAAGATGTCGAGGATCAGCTGGGTCCGGTCGACGACGCGCGCCTTCAGCTCGTCCTCGAGCCGTCGCTGCTGGGAGGGCGACAGCTCGTGGTCGACGAGCAGCGACTCGGCGTCTGCCCTCTTGTAGGCCTCCTTGAGCTCCTCGACCTTCCCCTTCCCGACGAAGGTCCGGGGATCGGGACGGTCGCGGTGCTGAACCAGGCTGGCGACCGGATCCACGCCGGCGGTACGGGCCAGCTCCGCGATCTCGCCGAGCTCACGGTCCTCGTCGGCGCCCGGAGCAAGCACGGACAGGATGAACCCCCGCTCCGGCTCGAGGCCGGGCCGGGAATCGGGCTGCCGGGTCGTCACGCCTTGATTATGACTTTCTGCAGGGAGCTCTCGATCCGGCGGACGGCCTCCTCCAGGTCCTGGTCGGAGACGGTCAGCGAGAGCCGCACGAACCCCTCGCCGCTCGCTCCGTACCCCGGGCCCGGGGAGACGACGACGTTCGCCTCCTCGAGGACGAGGGAGGTGAAGGAGGCCGAGTCGTGGCCCTCCGGCACCCGAACCCAGAGGTACGGCGTCGCGCGCGGCGGCTCGACCGGGACGCCGATCGCCGCGAGCGCCTCGACGATGAGGTCCCGCCGGCGGCGGTAGATCTCGGACATCTCGCGCGGGAACTCGCGCTCGGCGGTCAGCGCGACCGACGCCCCCCGCTGCAGCGCCTCGAACATCCCGGAGTCGAGGTTCGACTTCAGCTGCCGGAACCGCTCGACGACCTCCGCGTTGCCGGCGACAAGGGCGCAGCGCCAGCCCGTCATGTTCCAGCCCTTCGAGAGCGAGAAGATCTCGACGCCCACCTCCTTCGCGCCCGGCGTCTGCAGGAAGCTGGGCGCCTCGTAGCCGTCGAAGCAGACCTCCGAGTACGCGTTGTCGTGGACGAGGATCAGGCCGTTGTGCCCCGCGAACTCGACGGCGCGCTCGAACGCGCCGTCAGGGACGACCGCTCCGGTGGGGTTGTTCGGATAGTTGAGGTAGAGGAGGTTCGCGCGGCCGATGACGTCGGCCGGGATCGCGTCCAGCTCGGGGAAGAAGTCGTTCTCCGGGGTCAGCGGCAGGTAGTGCACGTCCGCGCCCGAGAAGACGGGGCCGGACGTGTAGGGCGGGTAGCCCGGCTCCGGGCTGATCGCGACCTCGCCCGGATCGAGGCAGGCCATCGCGATGTGCCCGACCGCCTCCTTGCCGCCGAGTGCCGGCACGACCTCGCTCTCCGGATCCAGCTCGACGCCGAAGCGGTGCCGGTAGAACGCTGCCGCCGCCTCGCGGAGCTCGTCGGTGCCGTGGTTCGTGGGGTACCGGTGGGTCGAGGGGTTGCGCAGCGCCTCGGCGGCGGCCTCGACGATCGCGGGCGGCGTCGGGAGGTCCGGATCGCCGATCGCGAGGCTGATCACCTCGATCCCTTGCCGTCGCTTGGACTCCATGAGGCGCTCCAGCTCGGCGAAGAGGTACGGCGGGACGGCGTCGAGCCGGCTCGCGAACTTCACAGCCCGAGCTCCTCGCTGGACTCGCCGCTGAAGATCTCCTGGGCCGGGCCGGTCAGCCGGGCCTGCATGGAGCCGTCGAGCTCGACGGCGAGGTCGCCCCCGGCCAGGTGGACGGTGACCGGGCTCTCGCACCAGCCACGGGCCACGGCGACGCCGGCCGTGGCGACGGCGCTCGTGCCGGACGAGAGGGTCTCCCCCGCCCCGCGCTCCCAGACGCCGACGCTGAGCTCGTTCGGCCCGTCGACCCGGACGAGCTGGACGTTCGTCCGTTGGGGGAACCGCTCGTGGCGCTCGATGAGCGGACCGAGCCGGAGCAGCGCCTCGCGGTCGGGGTCCCGGCGGACGACGGCATGCGGGTTGCCCACGGACGCGGGCGTGAACTCGAGCGTCTCTCCTCCGACCTGGAGCTGCTCCGGCTCCCCCACCTCGACGGCGCCCATGTCCATCTCGACGTCCATCCCGCCGCGCATCCTGGCGACGACCGTCCGCGGGCCCACCCGGATCCGGACGGTCCCGGCGCCGCTCCGTCGCGCGAGCCACCGCGCGGCGATGCGCGTCCCGTTGCCCGAGAGCTCGGCCGTGGAGCCGTCCGGGTTCCAGATGACCACCTCTGCCTCGTCACCGTTCGCGGACACGACCTCGAGGACGCCGTCCGAGCCGACGCCGAAGTGGTAGTCGCAGAGCCGGCGCACCTGCTCCTCGGTCAGCGCGGTCCCGAGGTCAGCCCGCTGGACCAGCAGGTAGTCGTTGCCGAGCCCGTGCCATTTCGAGAATCTCATCGGCCACCTCGCCCGCCGGGCGGTCGGCGGGCACGGTAACAAGGCCCGGTACGCGCCGCATCCACTTTCGCTGGTAGGCGGCGTAGCGCGCCGTGCGACGGACGAGAGACTCGTACGCATCCTCCCGCGGCAACTCTGCGATGTCGCGGAGGCCGTGGATCGTCCGCGCGGTGTGCGAGATCGGCTGCTCCAGCGCGCGGCGGACCTCTTCCTCCACGCCGGCCTCGAACATCCGGCGCGTCCGTGCCTCGATCCGCTCGACGAGCACATCCTTGGGGACGTCCAGGCCGACCACGAGCGTCGGGTGCCGTGTGTCGGTGCTCCAGAGGCGCTCCTCCCGCGGGTGGAGCGACCCTCCGGCCTCGGCGAGCTCGAGCGCGCGCACGACCCGGCGGCGGTCGTTCGGATGCACTCTCGCGGCCGCGGCCGGATCGCGTTCGGCGAGGAGCTCGTGAGCGACGTCGGCGCCGAGCATGTCGTACTCCGCCTCCCACCGCTCGCGGACGCCCGGCTCGGGGGCCGCAGGCAGTTCGAGCTCGACGAGCGCGGCCCGCAGGTAGAGGCCCGTCCCGCCGACGACCACGGGCGTCCGGCCCGCGGCGAGCGCCCGGTCGACGGCGTCGTGCGCGAGCCGCGCGTACTCGCCGACCGAGGCCTCGTGGTCGAGCTCCCAGATGCCGACGAGCTCGGTCGGCCGCGAGGACTGGTTCGTGAGGATCGGCAGGCCGCGGTAGACCTGCATGGCGTCCGCGGAGACGAGCGTCGCGGGAATCAGGTCGGCGATCGCCTCCGCCACGTCCGACTTCCCCGACGCGGTCGGCCCGAGGATCGCGAGGACGTCAGCCACGGAGGCGCGCGCGCGCCCGCTCGAGGTCCTCGGCGGTCGCACCGCCGGCCTCGAGGTAGCCGGCGATGCTCCCGTAGCGCCGCTCGAGCTCGTCGAGCACCCCGAGCATCGACGACGCCGGGGTCTTCGAGATGCGGTGGAGCCGCTCGAGCTCCTGCTCGTCGGCGGCCTGCGCGAACCACTCCTCGTGGCGGGTGCGCAGGCGCTCCTCGCTCAGGGCGTAGTCGGCGGCGATCTCGGCAGTCGGGACGCCTGCGAGGCGCAGGAGGAAGGCGCTCACGAGGCCGGTGCGGTCCTTGCCGCCGTGGCAGTGGACGACCACTCCTCCCTCGGGAGCGTTCGCGACCGCGCGAATCGCCGCGGCGACGTTGGCCCGGAAGTGCTCCAGGAAGATCAGGTAGACGTCGCGCGTGGCTTCGGCGTGATCTGCGGCTGCGACACTCGCCGCCTCGACCTCCTCGAAGACGTCGGGCCGGTCGTCGAAGAAGGAGACGTGGACGACGTCGACCGGGAGTTCGGCCGGCGGATCCTCCGCCAGCTCCTGGTCCGAGCGGAGGTCGACGATCGTGCGGACCCCGTAGTCGACGACTGCCTGCCACCCCTCGCCGGTGAGCTGGCGGACGGTGTCGGCACGGACGACCGAGCCCCACCGTGTCTCACCGCCGTCCTCGGTCGGGTGCCCACCGAGGTCTCGGGCGTTCAGCAGCCCGTCCCAGGCCAGATCGCGTGCTCTAGGCGGCAACTGCTGCGAGCTGCGTTCCTTTCAGCGTCGTCGAGGTCGCGGCGTCGATCTCGACGTGAACGAGCTCGCCAGCGGCGGCCGTCCCCGCGAAGTTGACGGTCGTGTTCCGGCGCGTGCGGCCCCGCAGCAGCGAGGCGTCGGTCCGGCTCGGCCCCTCGACGAGCACCTCCTCGACGCGGCCGATCCGCACCTGGTTCCGGTCGTGCGCGACGCGCTGCACGACGTCGATCAGGTGCTCGATGCGCTCACGCTTCACCTCCTCGGGCACCTGGTCGCCCATCGTCGCGGCCTCGGTGCCGCTCCGCGGCGAGAAGACGAAGGTGAAGGCGCTGTCGAAACCGATCTCCTCGACAGCCGAGACCGTCGCCAGGAAGTCGTTTTCCGTCTCGCCGGGGAAGCCGACGATCAGGTCGGTCGAGAGCGCGAGGTCCGGGATCGCCGCCCGCAGCTCGTCGACGAGGCGGAGGAAGCGCTCGCGGCTGTAGGTGCGCCGCATCGCCTTCAGGACACGTGTCGATCCCGACTGAAGCGGAAGGTGCGCGTGCTCGCAGACGGCGTCGCACTCGGCCATCGCCGCGATCACGGGAGCGCGGAAGTCCTTCGGGTGCGGGCTCGTGAAGCGGATCCGCTCGATCCCGTCGACGGCGTCGCAGGCTCGGAGAAGCTCACCAAAGTCCGTGCGGATGTCCGGCAGCAGGTCACGGCCGTACGAGTTGACGTTCTGGCCGAGGAGCGTGATCTCACGGACGCCTGCCCGCGCGAGCCGCTCGACCTCGGCCCGGACCTCGCCGGGGCGACGGCTCTGCTCCCGGCCGCGCACCGAGGGGACGATGCAGTAGGCGCACTTCGAGTTGCAGCCCATCGAAACCTGCACCCAGCCCTGGAAGCGGCGCTCCCGGTGCATCGGGAGCACGCTCGCGAACGAGCGCTGCTCCAATCCGAAGCGTCCGCGGGCGACGCCATCCCCGCCCGCGCCGAGCCACGCGCCGAGGTGAGGGATCGATCCCGGCCCGAAGGCGACGTCGACGAACGGGTAGAGGTCGAACAGCCGCTCCCGCTGGGCCTCCGCGTAGCAGCCGCCGACGGCGATCACCTTCTCCGGATCTCGTTCCTTCAGGGCCCGAGCCTGCGCGAGGTGCGCGGCGAAACGCTGGTCCGGCTTCTCGCGAATCGTGCAGGTGTTGAAGACGAGCACGTCGGCGTCGTCCCGAGCGGCCGCCTCCCCCAGCCCGAGCTCCTCGAGCATGCCCTTGATCCGCTCGGAATCGTGGGCGTTCATCTGGCACCCGAAGGTGGTGACGTGGTAGCGCTTCACGGGCGAAAACACTGTATCGGTGGGCTCATCGAGCTTTCGATTTCTGTGCCTCCGTTATAGGGTTGGACATGTCCGTAGGGGTCAATCTGCAGTCGGAGGTTCACCACCGATGTTCCGTCGCGCACGTCTCGTCACGCTGATCCTGCTCGCCCTGCTCGCCCTCGCCGCGCTCGCCGGCGCGCGAGTGGACCGGGCCGGCGCGGTCAGCGCCGATCTCTTCATCTCCGAGTACGTCGAAGGCTCGAGCTTCAACAAGGCGATCGAGATCTTCAACGGCACCG
>DASTWB010000073.1:0-3183 GCA_035758725.1 Gaiellaceae bacterium | reverse complement strand
GAGGTCCCTGGCGAATCGCGGCCTCATGGTCGTACTCTGACGTTTCGACGCGGAACGGGCTTTGCCCGTTCCGCTCCAGACGCTGCTCGATGGGTCGCACGAGGGCAAGCCGCCGCCGCGCGCCGCCGCCGGCGGCGCCCGGCTCCATCCGGTGGCTGTAAGTCGTGAGACTTTCAGCCAGGAAAGGCGCCGAAGGCGCCTAGATCTCCTCGGTCGCCTCCGCGATCTCCCTGGCGACCTCGACGATGTCCCGGTTCGCGTTGTAGACGCGCAGCTGGCGGTGGGCGCCGTTGCCGCGGCGGAGGATCTCGCGGATGCCCTCGAGCTCGCGGTCGGAGCCGAGCTCCTTCGCGTGCGGCTCGACCTCGGCGAGCCGCTTGCGGACGAGCTGCGCGACGGGGACGCGGTTCCGGTTGCCCGTCTTGAGATCCATCACCGGCGCCTCCAGTCCGTAGCGGACGGCGAGCCACTTGTTCTCCGTGGTGAGCACGCGGTGATAGCTCGGGACGCCGTCGCTCGCGGCGACCTCGCAGTAGAGCTTCACGAGCGCCTGGCAGAAGGCCGCGATCGCGACTGCGTCCTCGACCCGCGTCACGCAGTCGCAGATCCGGATCTCGACCGTGCCGAGCCGCGGATGGGGCCGGATGTCCCACCAGATGTGGGTGTAGTCCGCGATGCAGCCGGTCTTCTCGAGCTGGCCGACGACCTCCGCGTACTCGGCGTAGTCGTTGAAGCGCGGCGGCGGGCCCGAGCGCGGGAAGGCCGCGAAGATCGGCTGGCGCGTGGACGCGAGACCGGTCGGCTCTCCGCGCCAGAACGGCGAGCTCGCCGAGAGGGCGAGAAGGACCGGGAGGTCGTTGAGCAGCCCGTTCACGACCTGGATCGCCTTGTCCGGATGGTCCACGGCCACGTGGACGTGGAGGCCGAAGATCAGCTCGCGCCGGGCGACGTACTGCATCTGGTCGACGAGCGTCCGGTAGCGGTCCCGCGCGGTGATCCGCTGCCGCTCGAAGAGACTGAACGGGTGCGTTCCGGCCGAGCCCATGCGGAGCCCGTTCTCGGTGGCGATGTCCCGCACGGCCGAGCGCAGGCGGCGGAGCGCGTGGTCGGCCTCGCCCGCCGTGCGGCAGACCGGGGTCGCCACCTCGAGCGTCGACTGCATCAGCTCGGGCTTCAGGAGCGCCTCCTCCTCGTGGCCCACGAAGGCGGCGAGGATCGTGTCGACCCGCTGGACGAGGTCGAAGCTCTCGGCGTCGAGGAGCATGTACTCCTCCTCGACCCCGAGCGTGTACGGCTCGCCCTGGCCGAACTTGTGGTCGAGGACGCTGCCGGCCGGCTCGGCGCCTTCGACGCCCGTGATCGACGGGGGCCATGCCTGCTTCATGGCGCCTCAGTCTGCAGGACGGCGACGGCGTCGATCTCGAGCAGCCACCGCGGATCGACCAGGCCGGAGATGATCACCGTCGTGTTGACGGGGCGGATGTCGGCGAAGACGTCGCCGTGCGCCCGCGCGACCTCGTCGAACGCGGCCGGATCGACGAGGTAGACGCATGTGCGGACGACGTCCTCGGCGCTCGCGCCGGCCCGCTTGAGCGCGGCGATGATGATGTCCAGGCAGAGCCTCGTCTGCTCGTACGCGCCCTCCGGCGGATCGCCCTCGGGCGGGATCGGCGCGGTGCCGGCGACGTACAGGTGGTTTCCCGCGACCACCACGCGCGAGTAGCCCATGACGGCCTCGAACGGCGAGTAGCCGGCGATTCGGCGGTGCGGCACGCGCCTAGTATCCGCCGCCGTGGACGCCCTGCGCCAGGTGGACGAGTGGCCGGCCGAGAACGCCGCCGTCGGCGCCGTCTCCGACGGACGAGTCGTCGCGACCCACGGCCGGACCGACCGCGACTTCCGCTGGGCGTCGGTCACGAAGCCCGTGACCGCACTCGCGATCCTCGTCGCCGCGGAGGAGGGGACGGTCGATCTCGACGAGCCCGCCGGACCTCCCGGGTCGACCGTGCGCCATCTGCTCGCGCACACGTCCGGGCTGCCGTTCGAGGCCACGGAGCCGATCGCGAGGCCGGGCACGCGGCGGATCTACTCGAACGCGGGCTTCGACGTGCTCGCCGAGTTCGTCGAGGCCCGGGCGGCGATGCCGTTCGGCGATTACCTCCGCGAGGCCGTCTTCGAGCCGCTCGAGCTGGACGCGCGACTCGAGGGCTCGGCCGGCGCGGGGGTGCACGGGACCCTGGACGACGTGCTCCGGCTCGCCCGCGAGCTGCTCGCCCCGACCGTCGTCGCCCCGGAGACCCTGGCGGAGGCGACCTCGGTCCAGTTCCCGGGCCTCGGCGGCGTCATTCCCGGGATCGGACGTTTCGACCCGAACGACTGGGGGCTCGGCTTCGAGCTGCGCGACCGGACGCCGGGGCACTGGACGGGCGAGCTGGCGTCCGAGCGCACCTTCGGCCATTTCGGCGGCGCCGGCACGTTCCTCTGGGTCGACCCCGAGCGTGAGCTCGCGCTCGGCTGCCTCACCGACCACGGCTTCGGCGACTGGGCGCTCGAGGCCTGGCCGAGGATCTCGGACCACGTCGTCCGCGAGCTGAGCGGGACGCCTCCGTAGTTCTTCGCAGGCCGTTTCGGCGCGCGCCCCGATGGCGCCCGATGCCCGTTTGGAGACGATCACGACATGATCTCGTTCCGTCACATCCAATTCCGGCGTCGCGAGTCCTTCCCACGGAGGGCCTGGAACAGGACCGTCGATCTCTTCGTGGGCGTCCTTGCGGCCTCGTGGATCGCACGGCGCTTCTGGCGCCACCGGCCGACGCTTCTGCACCGCTGAGCTAGAGCCGTCCGATCACGCCATCGGTACCAGGCCACACGTTGGTCGGGGGAAACACCGATGCGCCGCTGCGGCGCATGGCTGAAACTCGCAGCGGAAGGGGGTGACAAGGATGGCGACCATGAGTGAACACCGGACAGCCGCGACCGGACACCGGGTCAGTGCCTGGGCGCCGGGCCTCGTGACCTTCGCCGGCGCGGTGATGATCATCATTGGCGTGTTCCACGCCATTGCCGGCATCGCCGCGATCTTCGAGGACGAGTTCTTCGTCGTGACGCAGAACTACCTCTTCGACCTGGACGTGACCGACTGGGGTTGGATGCAGCTGCTCCTCGGCGTGATCGTCTTCTTCG
>DASTWB010000275.1:0-3352 GCA_035758725.1 Gaiellaceae bacterium | reverse complement strand
CCGCGGTTCCTGCCGCCCCGCTCGCGTGCGCCCCCGGGCGACGGCACGAGCAGCGTCGACGCCCGTGAGCTGGCGCGGATGTTCGCGCCGCCGAGATGGCTTCAGGACCTCGGCCTCCTCGCCTGGATCGTCGTCGGCGTCGGTCTTGTCCTCGCGGGGCTGATCTGGCTCCTCGCTGCGACCGCGACGATCGTGCTGCCCGTCGTCACCGGGACGATCGTTGCGGCCGTCGCAGGGCCGCTCGTCACGAGACTCCAGCAGCGCGGCCTGCCGCGCGTGCTCGGAGCCGCGCTCGTCCTGCTCGCGCTGCTCGCGCTTGCCGTCGTCGTCGCCCTGCTCGTCCTGCACGGGATCGTCGCGAACTGGGACGAGACCAAGGCAGCCGCCTCGAAGGCCGCCGACAAGGTGACGGGCTGGGCGCACGACGCCGGGGCCGAGGGCACCTCGAGCGCCACCGACCAGGCGAAGAAGGATGTCCCGGCGATCGGCGAGACGCTCCTCAAGGGCGTCGCGAGCGGCATCCGCGAGCTCACGTCCCTGGCGTTCTTCGTGTCGTTCGCGCTCTTCAGCACGTTCTTCCTGCTCAAGGACGGCCCGGCGATTCGTCGCTTCGTCGATCGTCACCTCGGCATCCCGGAAGAGGTGGCGCGAGTGGTGACGGCGAACGTCCTCGGCTCGCTCCGCCGCTACTTCCTGGGTGTCACGATCGTGGCGGCCTTCAACGGAATCGTGGTGACGCTCGGCGCGTGGCTGCTCGACGTGCCGCTGGCCGGGACAATCGGGGTCCTGACGTTCGTGCTCGCGTTCATCCCCTTCATCGGGGCGTTCGTTGCCGGCGCGTTCGCCGTCGTGATCGCGCTCGGGTCGCAGGGGACCGGCGTAGCCGTGGCCATGCTCGTGGTCGTCCTGCTCGCGAACGGCACGCTGCAGAACGTCGTCCAGCCGATCGCCTTCGGCGCCACCCTGGACCTCAATCCCCTGGCCGTTCTCGTCTTGACCATTGGAGCGGGATGCCTGTTCGGAATGATCGGGATGGTCGTTGCGGCGCCGATGGCGTCGGCCGCCGTTCACATCAGCAGAGATCTGACCGCGGCGCGGGCCGGCGCCCGGGCGGACGCCCCTCCGCCGGTGGAACCTGCCTCCGTGACCTGAAAGACGCTGCGAGTTCCTAGAGCCGGCGAAACGTCTCGCGCGTCCCGATCGCGATCCGCGGCCGCTTCGCGGGATCGAGCCAGCGGAGCGTCTGCACGAGCACGCCGGCCGGCAGGCTGACGCATCCGTTCGTGGAGTTGCCCGTCTGCGCGTGCAGGAAGATCCCCGAGCCGCGGCCGGGGACGACCGGTCGCATGTTGAACTGGATCACCACGAAGTGACGGTAGGCGCTGCGCTCCTGCCAGAGGCCCGGCGTCGTCGTCCGAAACGGCGGTCGGGTCCCGCACGGGACATGCTGGAACGTGTTGTACGTCGGCGACCGGGGGTCCTCGTTCCACCAGTCGCCGCAGCGCAGGCGGCGGTACCGGTAGCGCACGCCGGGGTTCGGCGCGTTTCCGTACATCGTCGCGCCGAGCGTGTAGACGCCCGTCGGCGTCGTCCCGTCGCCCTCCCGCCGCCTGTCGGCGAGGCCCTTCCAGCCGACGCGCGCGCTCCACGGCCCGGCGAAGGGCCGCCAGCAGCCGTCTCGGTCTCGCTGCCAGAGGCGGAGGGCCGCGCTCGTCGTCCGGTACGCCCGCGCCTCGACGGTGACGAGCTGGCGCGCCGGGCCGATCGTTCTCAGGCGGCTCGCGAGGTTGGGCGCGCAGGAGGCGGCACCGCCGGCGGTCGGCGCGGAGGCGACGAGGGCGGCGCCTGCAACGGCGAGGGTCAAGGCGAGCGATCGCACGGCCGCTGAGACTACCCTCGGGCAATGGCGAAGCTCGCCGTCGCGGCCGTGCTGCTGCTGGTGCCCGTCGCCGGCGCGGCCTCGCCGCCGCCGTTCACGGCGAAGGTCGCGCGCGTGACGGCCCCCGATCTGCCGTACTCATGGCGCCCCGGCTGCCCCGTCGGCCCCGCCCGGCTGCGCGCGGTCCGGCTCCGCCACTGGGACTTCCGCGGCCGGTCGCGCGTCGGCGTGCTCGTCGTCGACCGCGCCGTCGTCCCCGACGTCGTCTCGGTCTTCCGCCGGCTCTATGCCGCGCGGTTCCCGATCCGGCGGATGCTCGGCGTCGAGGTCTACCGGGGCAGCGACGACGCGTCGATGCGCGCGGACAACACGTCCGCCTTCAACTGCCGCTACGTCGAAGGCACGAACCGCTGGTCGGAGCACGCGTACGGTCGCGCAATCGATGTCAACACGGTCGAGAATCCCTACGTCCACGGCGGGCTGGTCGAGCCGGCTGCCGGCCGCGCGTACCTCGACCGCTCGCGGCGCCGGCCGGGCATGGCCGTCGAGTCCGGCGTGCTCGTGCGCGCGTTCGAGGCCGTCGGCTGGGGCTGGGGCGGCCGCTGGCGCTCCGCGAAGGACTACCAGCACTTCTCCACGAGCGGCCGCTAGGACGGAAGGTCGCGGACGGCGATCGTGACGCGGCTCAGCGCGCAGAGACGGCCTTCGTCGTCGCTCATCTCCACGTCCCAGATCCAGGTCGTCCGCCCGCGGTGGCGGCGGCGGGCGACGGCGTGGATCGTGCCGCTCTTCACCGGGCGCAGGAAGCTCGAGTTGTTCGAGAGCCCGAGCCCGATCTTCCCCTCGTCATTGACGCCGACGTTCGTCCCGACGGAGGCGAGAGCCTCGGCGATCGACGCATGCACACCGCCGTGGACGAGTCCCACCGGCTGGAGGACGTGGTCGTGAACCGGAAGCCGCGCGGTGACCGTCTCGTCGGTCGCGTGCTCGATCACGAGGCCGTAGTGCGTGTCGAACGGGGAGAGTTCCGCGTAGTTCACTGGCCGGAAGTGTGAAGCTTCGGGTCGGATGAACGTCGGGGTGGGATTGCCAACGACCGTGCCGGGCGCGACCGGCGAGCTGGTGCTCGACTGGGCGAGGCACGCCGACGCGGGGCCGTTCTCGTCTCTCGCCGTCCTCGACCGGGTC
Source organism: Gaiellaceae bacterium (assembly GCA_035758725.1). GTDB lineage: Bacteria > Actinomycetota > Thermoleophilia > Gaiellales > Gaiellaceae > JACDAN01. The sequence goes on along the minus strand of DASTWB010000275.1, from coordinate 285 downwards.
GCGTACGACAGCTACGAGCCGTTCGCCGCCCTTGCCGCCGCGGCCGGCGTCACGTCCCGCGTCCGGCTCGCGACGATGATCGCGGTCGGCCCGCTCCGGCCGACGGGGCTGCTCGCGAAGCAGGCTGCGTCCGTCCACGCGCTGTCTCGAGGCCGGTTGACGCTGGGGCTTGCGGTCGGTGCGCGGTCGGACGACTTCGAGGCGGCCAGGGTCGAGTCGCGCGGCCGGGGCCGGAAGCTGACCGAGCAGCTCGCCTACCTCCGGGGCGGCGTGGACGCCGAGCGC
>DASTWB010000223.1:0-7401 GCA_035758725.1 Gaiellaceae bacterium | reverse complement strand
CCGATCGTCTCCCTCCCGATTGCGGCAAAGCTGACGGCGACGGCTGCGACGATCGCCGCAGTCGGCGTCGTCGCCGGCTCGCAGCCGCAGCCTCCGATCCGCTCTTCGCGTGCGCCGGCTCCGGCCGTGAGCAATCTGCCGCCGGTCGTGGAGAGGGCGGCGCCACCTCCCGAGCCGATCCTCGCCAGGCCGGCCGCCGTGCCTCCCGAGTCCCGGAAGAACGAGGGGGAGGGGCACGACGCCCGGCGGCACCAGGCCGCCGCCGAGCGGCTGGACGAGGCCGACGACCGGCGTGACGCGAACGAGAGCGAGCCGGACGAGAGAGATGACGCGCCTTCGGAGGCCCGCGGCTCCGGCGCCCAGGAGCAGGAGGCCGACGAGCCGGATGCGGCCGAGGCCCACCGTTCCGAGCAGCCGGACTCGCGGGATCATGTCGAGGCTTCGGAGCCGCAGGAGCAGGACGGCGCGTCCGAGTCGGACGAGCCCGACGCCGACGACGACTAGCGCTCGTCGAGCTTCAGTGCTGCGGAGTTGATGCAGTAGCGGAGGCCGGTCGGGTGCGGCCCGTCCGGGAAGACGTGGCCGAGATGGCCGCCGCAGCTCGCACAGAGCACCTCCGTGCGCACCATCCCGTGGCTCGCGTCCCGCTCCTCCTCGACCGCCTCCTCGCCGGCCGGGGCGGAGAACGCCGGCCAGCCGCAACCCGAGTCGTACTTCGCCTCCGACTCGAACAGGCTCGCGCCGCAGCCCGCGCACCGGTAGCTGCCCGCCTCGAAGGTGTGGTCGTACTCACCGGTGAACGGCGCCTCCGTGCCCTTCTCGCGAAGGATTCGGTACTGCTCGGGCGTCAGCTCCGCCCGCCACTCAGTCTCGGTCTTCTGGATCTTCGTCATGGAGGCAGTCTGCCAGCCGGGTTCGATCCGACCGAGAGCTGGACACGTAGGACCCGACGACCGCAACCGGAGGGGGGATGACTCATGAGAAAGGTCACGCTCGTGGCTGCCTGGCTCGCCCTGGCAGCGACGGTGCTCGCCGCGCCTCTCGGCGCCGCGGCGCGCTTTCCCGAGCGCATCGCGCTGCCGGACGGCTTCCGGCCGGAGGGGATCGCGATCGGCAACGGACCGACGTTCTACGTCGGCTCGATTCCGACCGGAGCGATCTACCGGGGCAACCTTCGCACTGGTGAAGGCGCGATCCTGAGCCCGGGTGGGCCGGGACGCGCTGCGATCGGCGTCGAGTTCCACAGGGGCAAGCTCTATGTCGCCGGCGGCCCGACGGGAAAGGCGTTCGTCTACAGCGCGAGGAGCGGGAGCCTGCTTGCGACCCATCAGCTGACGACGGAGACGGACACGTTCGTCAACGACGTCGCGATCGCTCGCGGCGCCGCGTACTTCACCGACTCGCGCCAGCCGGCGCTGTACCGGGTTCGCGCCGGCAAGCACGGCGCCCACGGCGCTGTGACGACGATTCCGCTGTCCGGCGACATCCAGTACCTGGCCGGCAACAACGCGAACGGGATCGAGGCGACGCCGAACGGGAAGACCCTCGTGATCGTCCAGACCAACGCCGGCAAGGTCTTCCGGGTCGACCCGAGGTCGGGCCGGACGCGCGAGATCACCCTCGACGAGCCGGTCGTGAACGGCGACGGCCTCCTGCTGGACGGACGGACGCTCTACGTCGTGCAGAACCGGGACAACAAGGTCGCCGTCGTGCGGCTGGCGCGGCGCCTGTCCTCGGGCGAGGTCGTGAGGCACATCACGGATCCGGACTTCGACGTCCCGACGACGATCGACGAGTTCGGGAAGCGGCTCTACGCCGTGAACGCACGCTTCACGACGCCGCCGACCCCGACGACGCCCTACTCGCTGGCGCAGTTCCGGAAGGCGGGGCGCTAGGGCGCAAGCAACGGTGCATAGCGGTCGCGCCACTCGTCGTCCGAGACGGAGCGCCGGAAGTACGCCTCGAAGACGGCACGCGGCGACGAGCCCTCCGCTCGGGCGATGAGCGACGCGACCGCCGCCAGCAGATGGTTGAGCAGGTCGCCGTCGATCCTGGCCGCGGAGAGCGCCTGCTCGAAGGCCCACACCATCTTCTCCGCCTCGGCCGGAGGCAGCGTGGCCCGGAGCTCGCGGGAGAGCGTCTCGAGGTCGAGGTCGTGCCAATCGATACCGGTCACAGGCCCGTTCTATCGGCATTCGGCGGGGTTGCGGCAAGGGTGTTTCGGGCGCCGGAGCCGCGGAGAGGACCCAGGGACTTCGACAAGGAGGGAAGAGATGACAGCCGCAGATCTCTGGACTCACCGCGACACGACGACCGCCACCACGGACATCAACGGATACGACGTGGAAGCGATCGACGGCTCGATCGGCAAGATCGACGAGGCGACCAACGAGGTCGGAGGAAGCTACATCGTGGTCGACACCGGCCCGTGGATCTTCGGGAAGAAGGTTTTGCTCCCCGCCGGCGTGATCGACCGGATCGACACGGCGGACGAGAAGGTCTACGTCAATCGGACGAAGGACGAGATCAAGAACGCGCCGGAGTTCGACGAGTCGCGCTATCGCGAGATGGACTATCGCGACGAGGTCGGGACCTACTACGGGCCCGGCGGCGCCGGCTACCGCGACTCCGTCTGAGCCGACGAGGACCCGCAGCGGCGGCGTGACGTCGCCGCTGCGGCCTCTCTCTAGCCGTTCTCGCCGGGGATCCGCTCGAGCAGGCGCGAGAGCGGAAGCTCCGAGAGCGAGGGGAGGACGAGGTCGGCGTGGCCGAGGCCGAGCGACTCCGTGATCCGGTTCGGGACTGCGACCGTGTAGACGCCGGCGGCCTTGGCGGCGGCGACGCCGTTGGGCGAGTCCTCGAACGCGACCGCCTCGTCGGCGGACACCTCGAGGCGGTCGAGCGCCTCGAGGTAGAGGGTCGGGCGTGGCTTGGACCGCTCCGGGTCGCGATCCGCCGTGACGATCTCGTCGAAATGCTCGGCCCGCTCGAGGCGCGCGAGATGCCGATCGACCCACTGGCGGGACGAGCTGGAGACGATGGCCGTCTTCAGCTTCCGGCGTTCGGCCTCCTCGAGGTACTCGAGGATCCCGGGCCGTAGCTGCTCGATCTCCAGCAGCTCGAGCTCGTGCTCGCGGCGCCGGGTCCGCACGGCCTCGCGGTCGATGGAGCCGTGGAGCTCCTCCAGGTAGTCCAGCGGGTCGAATTCGCCGGCGGTCGTGCCGATGATCGTGGCCCACCGGTCGAGCGGCAGGTCGCGGCCGTGCTCGCGGTAGACGGCCTGCCAGGACGCGTACGAGGGCGTCTCCGTGTCGACGATCAGGCCGTCGAAGTCGAAGAGCAGCGCGCGGATGGCCACGGAAGCAGCGTAAGTGCTGTAAAGGTTTTGCAAGAACCGCTGCAGAATGCGGCAGGCGCCCCCATATTCCGGGAAGAAGGAAACGCGACAACGATCCCAAGGGGGGTTCCCACGTGAAACGCCTGTTCATCACCATCGCCGCCACCGTTCCGGTGCTGCTTGCCGGTGCCGTGGCGGTCGCTCAGGGAGGCGGTGCGGCGACGCAAGCGGCCGCGGCGGCTCCCTCCAAGGTCACGATCTGCCACAAGACCGGCTCGTCGTCGAACCAGTTCCGCCGGATCACCGTGTCGAGCCGTGCGACGGCGAACCCGAAGTCCAAGTCGGGCAAGCTGCTCTACGGCCACCTCCGGCATACCGGTGACGCCGTCGTGGCGGGCGTGGCGCCCTGCCCGTCCGCCCAGCTGACGCCGGCGCCGACGGGCACCACGCCGACGAAGCTGACGATCTGCCACAAGACCGGCTCCGCCTCGAACCCGTACCGGCGGATCACGGTCTCGAGCCGGGCCGTGACCAACCCGAACTCGCCGGCCGGCAAGACCGCCCGCGGCCACATGCGCCACACCGGCGACATCCTCATGCCCGGCATGACGCCGTGCCCGTCCGGCACGCAGACGAACCAGGGCGTGAAGCTCACCGCCAACCTCCAGCCCGTTCAGGGCGCGACCGGGTCGGGCAGCGCAACGGTCACGATCCGCCTCGGCGGGGCGAGCCTCTGCCACACGCTGACGGTCACGGGGCTCTCGAACGTGACGGCGGCGCACATCCACCGCCTCTCGACCGGTGCGATCGTCGTCCCGCTGACGACGCCGACGACCGGGTCGTCGAGCGGCTGTGGCACCGTCCAGAAGCCGCTGCTCCAGGAGCTGATGTCGAGCCCGGGCGACTTCTACGTCAACGTGCACACGTCGACGTTCCCGAACGGCCAGGTTCAGGGCGCCCTCACCCGGTAGCCGCGAACTGCTCTCCGTTCTGCGCGAGGCCGGCACCTGCCGGCCTCGCGGCTCTTCGGCTAGGTCGCCGCCGCGGACCCGGTCCGCGTCTCCTCGGCGGCCGCGGCCTCGCGCACGTACCGCCGCTGGCGGCGCCAGAAGCCCCGCACGCCCAGCTCGGGCGACTGCTGGGCGATCTCGTCCATTCTGCGCCGGAGGTCGTCGAGGTACTCCTGGGGGTCGCCGCGGGAGGCGAGATAGGTCGGGTGCAGCGCGAGCATCTCGTCGATCTCGCGGCGGATCGAGGCCCACAGCTCCGCCGCCGCGCGATGCTTCTCCGCCCGCTCGCCGAACCGCAGGAAGGTCTGCAGGCTCGCGAGCACCGCGGCCAGCACGCTGATCATGCCGACGAGGATCCGGAGCCAGGTGTCCACGCTTCGACCCAGGGTGGCGAAGACCGTCGTCCCGACCATCGTCGTCAGGGCGACGACCGGTACCCCGAACCTGATGTTGGCGTCGGCGAGCCGCGTCGCCAGCTCGTAGTGCGCCTCGGAGCTCTGCTCGGCGCCCTTTCGCCAGTCCCGGAGCAGGTCGAGCACGGTCGGCCTCCACGGGGAGGGAAGTCGGTCGCCGCTCGGCTGTGGTGCTTCCTGCTCGCCCACCTCGCAGCCTTCGCTCGCTGCAGACAGGGTGTCGTGCTGCTGACACCGTGTCAAGCTGCCCGGCTCGCGATGGAGTAGATTCGGCGCGATGACGTGGTACGAGTTCTGGCTGTTCCTCCACGTAATCGCGGTGATCGTCTGGGTCGGCGGCGGGGGCGCGATCCAGGTCTTCGGAGCACTCACGAAGCGGGAGGGGGATCCGGCGAAGACGGCGTTCTTCGTGCGCAACGTCTCGTGGACGGTCACGCGTGTGTTCCTGCCGGCCTCGGCGCTCGTGCTCGTCTCCGGCATCGGGCTCACCGAGACCGGGTTCTGGGACTGGGACGAGCCGTTCGTCGTCCTGGGGCTGATCCTCTGGGCCGCCGTCTCGCTCGTCGCCTTCGGCTATCTCGCCCGTGCGATGGGGAACGCGGGCACCCGGCTCGCCGCCGAGGGCCCGAGCCCCGAGCTCGGTCTCCGGCTCCGCAACCTCGTCTGGCTCTCGCGCGTGCTGCTCGTCGTTCTGGTGACCGTCGTCTTCCTGATGACGGTCAAGCCCTGGAGCTAGCGGGCAGCCGTACGTCGCAGGCTTCGGCTTCCGGCGAGCCCACGGCGAAGTGGAGCCCGTGGGCCTCTTCGAGGGACATTCCCGAGCCGGCTCCCGTTGCGACGTCGAGAACGAGCCTCGGCCTGTTCCAGCGCTCGTACTGCTCGACGTCGATGTAGAACGGGCAGCCCTCGACGTGGCCGAGCAGGACGTCGTTCGGACCGACCAGGAGTTCGCCGTCGGCGAAGCACATCGGGGAGCTGCCGTCGCAGCAGCCCCCCGACTGGAAGAACATCAGCGAACCGTGTTCCGCCTTCAGGCGCCCGATCTCCGCGACTGCGGCGTCGGTGGCGACGATCCTGGAGGAGGTGTCCGCTTGCATCGGCCTAGAAGAACCCGAGGGGGTTCGGGTCGTAGGAGACGAGCAGGCACTTGGTCTGCGTGTAGTGGTCGAGCATCATCTTGTGGTTCTCACGCCCGACCCCGGAGACCTTGTAGCCGCCGAACGCGGCGTTCGCCGGGTAGAGGTGGTAGCAGTTCGTCCACACCCGGCCTGCCTTGATCCCGCGGCCCATCCGGAACGCCTTGCTCGTGTCTCGCGTCCAGACGCCTGCGCCGAGCCCGTACATCGTGTCGTTCGCGATCCGAAGCGCCTCCGCCTCGTTCTTGAACGTCGTCACCGCGAGCACCGGCCCGAAGATCTCCTCCTGGAAGATCCGCATCGAGTTGTCGCCCTTGAAGACGGTCGGCTCGAAGTAGTAGCCACCTTCCAGCTCGCCGCCGAGGTGGGCGCGGTCGCCGCCGATGAGCAACTCGGCGCCTTCCTGCCTGCCGATGTCGACATAGCTGGCGATCTTCTCCAGCTGTGCGGTCGAGACCTGCGCCCCAACCTGCGTCTCGCGGTCGAGCGGGTGCCCCTGGCGGATCGCGGCGATCCGCTCGAGCGCCCGGCCCATGAACTCGTCGTAGATCGTCTCCTCGATCAGCGCCCTCGACGGGCAGGTGCAGACCTCGCCCTTGTTGAAGGCGTAGAGCACGAGGCCTTCGATCGCCTTGTCGAGGAACGCATCGTCCTCCGCCATCACGTCGGCGAAGAAGATGTTGGGCGACTTGCCGCCCAGCTCCGTCGTCGAGGGGATGATGTTCTGGGCGGCGTACTGCATGATCAGCCGCCCGGTCACCGTCTCACCGGTGAAGGCGATCTTCGAGATGCGCTTGCTCGTCGCGAGCGCCTTGCCGATCTCGGCGCCCGGTCCGTTGACGACGTTGATCGTGCCCTCGGGCACGATCTCCTCCAGCAGCTCCATCAGCTTGAGGATCGACCACGGCGTCGGGCTCGCCGGCTTCAGCACCACCGCATTCCCTGCCGCCAACGCCGGCGCGAGCTTCCACGCCGCCATCAGGATCGGGAAGTTGAACGGGATGATCTGACCGACGACGCCGAGCGGCTCCTTGAAGTGGTAGGCGACGGTGTCCTTGTCGATCTCGGAGATCGACCCTTCCTCGCCCCGGATCACCGAGGCGAAGTAGCGGAAGTGATCCGCTGCGAGCGGGATGTCGGCGGCGAGGGTCTCCCGCACCGGCTTGCCGTTCTCCCAGCTCTCGGCCACGGCCAGCAGCTCGAGGTTCTCCTCGATCGCATCCGCGACCTTGTTCAGCACGCGCGAGCGCTCGGTCGTCGAGGCCTCGCCCCACGCGTCCTTGGCGGCGTGCGCGGCGTCGAGCGCGAGCTCGACGTCGTCTGGCGTCGACCGGGGAACCTCCGTGAACGGCTCGCCCGTTGCGGGCGTCACGTTCTCGGAGTACTCGCCCTCGATCGGCGGGACCCAGTGGCCGCCGATGAAGTTGTCGTACCGCGCCTTCAGCTCGACGGGGCTGTCGACCTGCCCCGGAGCCGAGAAGGTCGCGACCTTCTCGATGGTTGCC
>DASTWB010000213.1:0-8362 GCA_035758725.1 Gaiellaceae bacterium | reverse complement strand
CGGGGGCAGCTGCTGCCAGCGCCTCAGCTCAGCCATCGGTAGCCCTCCAGGACCGCCGCGCGGGCGGCCTCTCCGCCGGCCTTCGAGCCGAGCACCTCCGCCGCCGCGTCCTCGACCTCCTCGATCGGAGGACTGCCGAGGGCGGCGGCGAGCGCGCCGGCCATGACGAGGTTCACGAACGGGGTGCCGGCCTCCGCGGCCAGCCGCGCCGCCGGCACGGAGACGATGCGCGTCCCGTCGAGGCCGGCCGGATCCTCGCCCGCGTCGGCCAGGACGACCGTCTTCGCGTCGACGCCCTCCGACACCGTCGGCTCCGTGAGCAGCGACGGGTCGAGGACGACGACCGCGTCCGGCCGCGTGACCGAGTCGTGGCGCCTGATGGGGCGGGAGTCGATGCGGGTGTAGGCGCGGACGGGCGCACCGCGCCGCTCGGGCCCGTACTCGGGGAAGGCCTGCGCGCTCTGGCCGCTCCGGAGCGTGGCCAGCGCGAACAGGTGGGCTGCGGTCTTCGCGCCCTGCCCCGCACGTGCGTGCCAGCGGACCTCGATCATCGCGGGGCTCCGAGTCGTGCGTGGATCGCCCGGGCCGCGCGCTTCGCCTCGCGGACCGCCTGGACGACGGTCGAGCCGCCGTTCACGGCGTCGCCGCCCGCGTAGTACTTCTCGTTGCCGGTGCGGCCGGTCTCGGGATCGACGGCGATCCGCCCGCGCTCCAGCTCGAGCCCGTCGATCCAGCCGAGCAGGTCGCGGCGCGGCTGCTGCCCGATGGCGACGATCGCCGTGTCGGCCGGGAGCACGAACTCGCTTCCGGGCACCGGCTGCGGCCGTCGCCGGCCGCTCTCGTCCGGCTGACCCAGCTGCATGAGCGAGCACTCGACGCCGGTGAGGTGATGCGCGCCGAGGAACCGGGTGGGCGCCGCGAGCCAGTGGAAGTCGACTCCCTCCTCGCGCGCCTCCTCGACCTCGTGATGGAACGCCGGCATCTCCGCCTCCGTGCGCCGGTACGCCAGCGTCACGACCTCTGCCCCGAGGCGGACGGCCTCGCGGGCCACGTCGACGGCGGTGTTGCCGCCGCCGATCACCACCGCGCGCTCGCCGACGTCGGGCGGGTTGCCGGTCTTGAGCGCCTCGACGAACTCGAGCGACTGCCAGACGCCGTGGAGGTCGCCGCCGGGGAGCTCGGGGTCGACGTCACGCCCGAGGCCCACGCCGAGGAAGACCGCATCGGCGTCCGCCTCGATCCGGCGGAGCACCTCCGGCGAGTCGATCGGCTCGTCGAGCTCGAACTCGACGCCGAGCGCCTCGAGCATCCGAGCCTCGTCGGGGAGCGGCTCGCACTGCTGGCGGTAGGGCGCGATTCCGAAGCGGACGAGCCCTCCGACCTCCGGCCGTCCGTCGTAGACGGTCACCGCATGGCCGAGCGAGGCGAGCTCGCCCGCGCAGACGAGGCCGGCCGGCCCGGCGCCGATCACGGCGACACGGCTCGGGAGCCGCACGGCCGGAACCACGCGCGCCGGGAGTGCCTCGGCGTAGGCGGCGTCGGTCGCAAATCGCTGGAGCGCGGCGATCGAGACGGGCCTCTGGCCCTCGTGGACGAGGACGCAGGCGCCCTCGCACAGAAGCTCGACGGGGCAGACCCGGGCGCACGTGCCGCCCAGCAGGTTCTCGGCGAAGATCGTCCGGGCCGCGGCCGGCGCGTCGCCCTCGGCGAGAGCCCGCACGAACGACGGAACGTCGACGTCGGCGGGGCACGCGGTCACGCAGGGCGCCTCGGCGTACGGGCCGCCGCACGACAGGCAGCGATCGGCCTCGACGAGCGCCTCAGGCTCCTGGAGAGCCGGGCGCAGCTCCTCGAAACGATCGACCGAGATCAGTGCCGTGCTCACGGCTCAAGGGTCCGTTCCACGGGAGGGTGGGGCATCCGCGCCACCGCTGAACCCGCTGCGGAGAAACCGCAAGCACGAGGCCGCCGCGGGTCGTGCGGCGGCCTCGTTGCTGCCCTGAGAGGGCTACTTGCGGGCGATCTCGACCTTCTTCGGCGCCAGCTCCTTCATCTTCGGCGCGTGGACGGCCAGGATGCCCTTCTTGAACTCCGCCTTCACCTTCTTGGTGTCGGCCTCAGGCGGAAGCTCGAAGCGGCGCTCGAAGGTGCGCGCGAGGCGCTCGTGGAGCCAGAAGGTCTTCTCCTTCTCCTCCTTCGCCTCGATGCGCTCCCCCTTCACGAGGAGCACGTGGTCCGTGACCTCGATGTCGAGCTCCTTCTCCTCGAAGCCCGGAACCTCGAGCTCGTACACGTACTCGCCCTTGCGCTCGTACACGTCGGCGGCCGGGATGACGGTGTGGGCGAAGCCCATCTCGTCGAACAGCCTCCGCGTGCGGCGCTCGAACGCCTCGAGCTCCTGGAACGGAGTCCAGCGGGTAAGGATCATCACACCTCCCTTCCGCGAACCCATGCCGCCTTCAAGCATCGCCGGTACCCGCTCCTCCGGCATCGGTCGGGCCGCCGATCCGCGGTGTGGGGAAGTACCGATTCGGCGCCGAAGTACGGTGCGCAACCCGATGGATGCGGAGACCCTCGCCTGGATCCTCGCCGCCGGCCTCGCGACCGCGGTCGGCGGGCTCGGGCTCCTCCTCGTCCGCGACCCGTCGGAACGCCTCCTCGACGGCCTCCTCGGGTTCACCGCCGGGATCATGCTCGCGGCCACCGCCTTCAGCCTGCTCGTCCCCGCGCTCGACCTGGGGAGCGTCGGCGAGGTCGTCGCCGGGTTCGCCGCAGGAGGCGCCGTCCTGTTCGGGCTCGACCGGCTCGTCCCGCACGTGCACGCGCGCTTCGCCGAGCCCGGTCACACCCTGGACCCGCGAAAGCGCCAGGCCGGGCTCCTGCTCTCGGCGCTGACGATCCACAACGTGCCCGAAGGGCTGGCCGTCGGGGTCGCGTTCGCGGCGGGCGGCACGGACCTCGGCGTGCCCATCGCCCTCGCGATCGGGATCCAGAACATCCCGGAGGGGTTCGCGGCGGGCGCGCCGCTCGTCCGCGAGAACCGCTTCCTCGCGGCGGGCATCGCGGCGCTGACGGGGATCGTCGAGCCGCCTGCCGCGCTGATCGCCTTCGCGGCCTTCGAGGTCGCCGGGTCGCTCCTGCCGCTCGGGCTCGGCTTCGCGGCCGGCGCGATGCTCTACGTGATCGTGGACGAGCTCGTCCCGGAGAGCCACCTGCGCGGCCACGACCGGCTCGCGTCCGGCGCGCTCCTCGCCGGCTTCGCCCTGATGATGACGCTCGACAACGCCCTCGGCTAGCCGTTTCCGGCCCTCTGTGGTCGGCCGCCGGTGCGTGTGGAAAAGCCGCACCGCCGCTCATCACCCGCCCCGATGGCGGATGTGCGGCCCGGAGCGAAGCTGCGGGCACGGTGACCGCGATCCAGGCAGTCGAGCTCGAACGCGCCTCGCCGGGCCTCACGTCCGTCGAGGCGGCGAGGCGTCTGGCCGAGGTCGGCCCGAACGTGCTCGCGGAGCCGCCGCGGCCCTCGGAGCTTCGCCGGTTCCTCGCCCAGCTCTACCACCTCTTCGCGCTGCTGCTCTGGGCCGGCGCCGTGCTCGCCTTGGTCGGCGGCATGCCGGAGCTCTCGATCGCGATCGTGGTCGTCATCCTGGTGAACGCCGGCTTCGCGTTCGTCCAGGAGTACCGCGCGGAGCGGGCCACGGAGGCGCTCCGGCGCATGCTCCCGACGCTCGCGCGCGTCCGGCGCGACGGTGAGGAGGTCGAGATCGGCGCCGAGGAGCTCGTGCCCGGCGACGTGCTCCTCCTCGATGCCGGCGACCGGATCAGCGCGGACGCGGACCTGGTCGTCGACGCGGAGCTGCGCGTGGACAACTCGACGCTCACCGGCGAGTCGATCCCGGAGGTGGCGTCCGAGCGCGTCTTCGCGGGCACCCACGTCGTCAGCGGCCGCGGCGAGGGCGTGGTTCGGGCGACCGGGATGCGCACCGAGTTCGGCCGGATCGCCGAGCTGACGCAGCTGACGCGGGAGGAGCCGAGCCCGCTCGAGCTCGAGCTTCGTCACGTCACGAAGCTCGTCGCGCTCCTTTCGATCGGGATCGGCACGACGTTCTTCTTCCTCGCCGGCGCGCTCGGGATGGGCCTGAACGAGCGGTTCGTCTTCGCGATCGGCGTGATGGTCGCCAACGTGCCGGAGGGGCTGCTCCCGACGGTGACCCTCTCGCTGGCGCTCGCGACCCAGCGGATGGCGCGGCGCAACGCGCTCGTCCGGCGGCTGTCCTCCGTGGAGACCCTCGGCGAGACGACGGTGATCTGCACCGACAAGACGGGCACGCTGACCGAGAACGAGCTGACGGTGCAGCGGATCTGGACGCCGGAGCACCAGATCGACGTCGAGGGCGCGGGGTACGAGCCGTTCGGCCGCTTCCGGGAGGGGGACGGCGTCATGCACCCGGGAGAGCTCGCCGAGCTCCTCCGAGCAGGTCTTCTCTGCAACGACAGCCGCCTGATCTCCACCGGCTCCGGCTGGGCCGTCAGGGGCGATCCGACCGAAGGGGCGCTCGTCGTGCTCGCCGAGAAGGGCGGTCTGCGCCACCAGCAGGAGAGCGCCCACGCGCCGCGAGTCGCCGAGCTGCCGTTCGACTCCAGGCGGCGGCGCATGAGCACGATCCACCGGATCGACGGCCTGCAGGTCGCGTACGTGAAGGGCGCGCCCGAGGAGATCCTCGCCCGGTCGCGGCTCGGCGAGCGTGACCGCGGGCGGGCGGCCGACGCGGCCGCCGCGATGGAGCGGGGCGCGCTTCGCGTGCTCGCGGTCGCCCGGCGAGAGCTTCCGCCCGACTGCCCGCTGAACGCGGACGCCGTCGAGCAGGATCTCGAGCTGCTGGGCCTCGTCGGGATGATCGACCCACCGCGCTCCGAGGTGCCCGACGCCGTCTCGCGCTGCGCCCGTGCGGGCATCCGGATCCTCATGGTCACCGGTGACGCCGGCCCGACCGCCGAGGCGATCGCGAGGCAGATCGGCCTCGTCAGGCGGCGCGCCCACGTCGTCACCGGAGAGGAGCTCGCCCGGATCGACGACGAGCGGCTGACCGAGCTGCTCCGCGAGCGGGACGTCATCTTCGCCCGCATCGACCCCGAGCAGAAGCTGCGGCTCGCCGCGCTCCTTCGAAGTCACGGCGAAGTGGTGGCGATGACGGGCGACGGCGTGAACGACGCGCCCGCGCTCAAGGAGGCCGACATCGGCATCGCCATGGGCCAGCGCGGCACGGACGTCGCCAAGGAGGCGGCGGACATGATCCTGCTCGACGACAACTTCGCCTCGGTCGTGGCGGCCGTCGAGGAGGGTCGTGGCGTCTACGACAACATCCGCCGGTTCTCCGTCTACCACTTCTGCTCGAACGTCGGAGAGCTGATCCCGTTCCTCGTCTGGGGGCTCTCGGGCGGCGCCATCCCGCTGCCGCTGGTCGTCATGCAGGTCCTCGCGATCGACCTCGGGACGGACATGCTGCCCGCCATCGCGCTCGGCACGGAGCGGGCGGAGCCGGGGACGATGACCCGGCCGCCGCGGCCGCGCAGCGAGCGGTTGCTCAGTCCGCGGGTGCTCTCGCGCGCCTACGGGTTCATCGGTCCGATCGAGGCGCTGGCCGGGATGGCGAGCTACTTCTTCGCCTTCCTGCTCGGCGGCTGGCGCCCGGGCTCGGCGCTTCCGTCGAGCGGCCCGCTCTACATCCAGGCGACGACGATGACGCAGACGGGCATCGTCATGGGCCAGGTCGGGGCGGGGATGGCGATGCGGACCAACCGGCGCTCCGTGTTCACGGTCGGGCTGCTCTCGAACCGGCTCCTCCTCGCGGGCATCGCGTTCGAGCTCGCGCTCGCAGCCGCCCTGATCTACGTGCCGGGGCTGAACGCGGCCTTCCACCAGGGGCCGATCGGTGTCTGGCACTGGGTCTTCCTCATGATGTGGCCGCCGGTCGTCTTCGCGGCGGACGAAGCCCGGAAGGCCTGGCTCCGCTCGAGACGAAGCTGATCCCCGTGCGCGCCGTCCTCGGCGACCGCTGAGATTCCTCCATGCTCGCCGCGGTCACCAGGCGGCTCCGCCGGCGCCACGGCCAACCCCCGCGAGGCAGGCTCCTTCGCCGGCTCGGCGTGACGGGCTTCTTCGCCGTCGTCGGCCCGGGGCTGCTGGCCGGGCTCTCGGACGACGACCCGGCGGGGGTCACCACCTACTCGGTCCTCGGCGCCGACTACGGCTACACGCTGCTCTGGGTGCTCGTGCTCTCGACCGGCGCCCTGATCGTCTTCCACGAGCTCGGCTCACGGATGGGGATCGTGACCCAGCGGGGGCTCATCTGGCTCGTCCGCGACCGGTACGGCGCCCGGCCGACGGTGTTGGTCGCCGGCGCCCTCCTCCTGGCCAACCTGGGGACGACGTGTGCCGAGTTCGCGGGCGTCGCCGCCGCGTGCGACCTGGCCGGGATCAGCCGGTACTTGAGCGTTCCGGTTGCTGCGCTCGCCGTCGGGATCCTCGTGCTCCGGGGGAGCTTTCACCGTGTGGAGCACATCCTGCTCGCCCTCGGCGCCGTCTTCGTCACGTACATCGCGTCCGGAATCCTCGCCGGGCCGGACTGGGGCGCAGCGGCCGAGGGCATGGTCGTGCCGCACCTTCCCGGCTCGGCTCTCGTGATCGCCGCCGCGACGGTCGGCACGACGCTGGCCCCGTGGGGGCTGGCCTTCATCCAGTCCTACAGCGCCGACAAGGAGCTGGCGCCGTCCGACCTCCGCTACGAGCGCGTGGACGTGATCGGCGGGGCGGTCATGACCGGGGTGATCGGCGTCTTCGTCGTCGTCGCCTGTGCGGCCACGTTGCACGTCGCGGACCAGGAGATCTCGGACGCGAGCGACGCCGCCGAGGCGCTCCACCCGCTCGCCGGCTCCTTCGCCGCCGGCCTGTTCGGGATCGGCCTGCTCGGTGCCGCACTGCTCGCAGCGGCCGTCGTGCCGCTCTCCACGGCGTACTCGGTCAGCGAGGCGTTCGGCAAGGAGGCGAAGCTCGACGACTCCTTCGCCGAGGCGCCGTTCTTCTACGTCACCTTTGTCGGCGTGCTCTCGCTCGGCGCCGCGATCGTGCTGCTCCCCGGCGTCGAGCTCGTCCCGCTGCTCGTCCTGACACAGGTCGTGAACGCCGTGCTGCTGCTGCCGCTGCTCGTCGCGATGCAGCATCTCGGACGGGATCCGGGCGTGATGGGGCAGTACCGAAACGGCCGGTTGGGCACCGCGGCCGCGGCGACGGCCTTCGCGCTCGTGAGCGCGTCGGTCGTCGGCCTGGGCCTCGCGACCGTGCTCTAGGCCTCTCCGTACTCGCCCGAGACGGCGCTCAGTGCCCGTCCCGATGACGTGGAGAGGGACGCGGGCGATGCTCTAGGTGGCTCGGGAGGAGGTGAAACCCATGCTCATGGAGCCGAAGACGAAGAACGGACGCGTCCGCGTCGGGGAGATGCCCGCGGTCGGGCGGGAGGACTACGCGATCCGGAGGCTTGCGATCAAGCAGGTCGAGCGGGTGCGCAGCTTCAAGCTCCATCTCGCCCTGTTCCTGATCGGGATGCCGGTGCTGACCGGCGTCTGGGCGCTGACGGAGTACATGAATGCCGACGGTTGGCCCGACCGGTTCAGCGACAGCTCCGGTCCGGGGAACTGGAACCCGTGGATCTTCTGGGTGGCGCTGATCTGGGGCGGCCTGCTCGCCTACGAGGCCGTGAAGACGTACATCGGCGGGCCGCCGACGGAGGCCGACATCGACCGGGAGGTCGAGCGGCTCAAGGCTCGACGCTGAGTGCCGCCGACGTGGCGCCGCGGCCGGCCGATCGCGGCCGGCGGGCGACCGCGACACCGGAGTGCCAGCCCGGAGCCCGCCCGCCCTCGGGCGGGTGGACCGAATCGATGTCGAGGCCGCTGCGTGCGATCAGCCAGGAGATCAGCGAGTTCGAGTTCCACATCTCTCCCGCCCGGAGCTCGTCGCGTCCCCAGACCGGGGTGGGCACGGCGGGCACGAGCTCGAGGACGCGCCGGGCGACGAGGACGTCGTCGGTCAGCCGCTGCGGGCTGTCGACCGCCTCGCCTGCGTCCGGGATGACACCGTCGCGCCAGCGCCGGACCTCGTAGCGGAAGATCCGCAGCGACCGAGCCCAGCGACCCCCGACCGGGCCCTCGGCGACGACGCCGCGGAGCGCCCCGTTCCCGTCGGGGATCGGCGCCATCTCGATCACGAACGTCCCCTCGGGCACGCTGACCTCGAGGGCGGAGTGGTACAGGTCCTTGCTCGGTCGCTTCTCGAGTCGCGCCGCGACCGCCTCGAAGACGCGTC
>DASTWB010000168.1:0-2940 GCA_035758725.1 Gaiellaceae bacterium | reverse complement strand
CGCGCACGGCCCAGCGACCTCGCCGGCACGGTCGCCTCGGTCTTCCAGGACCCGGAGGACCAGATCGTGTTCACCGGCGTCCGCCACGAGGTCGAGTTCGGGCTCGAGAACGTGGGCGTGCCGCCGCCGGAGATCTCCTCGCGAGCCGTCGCCGCCCTGCAGGAGATGGGGGCCGCCCACCTCGCCAGCCGGAAGACGCACGAGCTCTCGGCGGGCGAGCTCCAGCGAGTCTGTGTCGCGTCGGCGCTCGCGCTCCGTCCGCAACTGCTCCTGCTCGACGAGCCGACCTCGCAGCTCGACCCGGACGCGGCCGAGGCGCTGCTGAACCTCGCGACGCGGCTCGGCTGCGGGGTCGTGATCTCCGAGCAGCGGCCGGCGTTGCCGCTCGAGCGCTGCGACCGCGTCGTCTTCGTGGAGGACGGGCGGATCGTCCTCGACGCGCCACAGGGCGAGGCCGTCTCCTGGCTCGCGGTGGAGCACGCGGCGTTCCTGGCCCACGAACCGGCCCACCTCGGGCGGGAGCTCGACGGAGAGACGCTCGTCCGCGTCGACGGCGCCGCGTACGCCTACGGCGAGCGTGCCGTCCCGGTTCCGGACCTTGAGCTCGGCCGCGGCGAGGTCGTCGCGCTCACCGGCCCGAACGGCTCCGGGAAGACGACGCTCGCCAAGCTCGTTGCCGGCCTGCTCGAGCCGGCGACCGGACGGGTCGAGCGCCGAGGCCGCGCCGCGTATCTGAGCCAGGATCCCGGCCGGTACGTCGTCGCCGAGCGGGTGGTCGACGAGGTCGCGCTCGGCGTGGGCGGCGACCTCGACCTCGCACGAAGTGCGCTCGGCCAGGTCGGCCTCGCAGGGTTCGACCACCGCCACCCACGCGACCTTTCGAGCGGCGAGCGGGAGCGCCTCGCCCTGGCCTCCGTGCTCGTGACCGAGCCGGACGTGCTCGTGCTCGACGAGCCGACGCGGGGGATGGATCCGGAGCGAAAGCTCGCGCTCGCCGCGCTGCTCCGCCGGCAGGCGGCCGGCCGGAGCACGCTCGTGGTCACGCACGACCTCGCGTTCGCCGCGGACGTCGGCGACCGGATCGCGAGCACGGCCGTGAGGGAGGCCGTGCTTGCCTAGGCGCGTGCTCCTGGCCGTGGCGGCCGTCGCCTTCGCAGGCGGGGCCTGGGCGGCCCTGTCGCCGAAGGACGCCGGACTGTCGCTCCTGCTCGTCGCCTGCGCGCTCGTCGCGTCCGGCTTCGTCTGGCTCGAGTCGGGCACCGGGTCGGCGAAGGAGGTCGCCCTCGTCGCCGTCCTCGGCGGCGCGGCGGCGGCCGGCCGGGTGCTCTTCGCCGCCGTGCCCGGCGTCCAGCCCGTCACGGTCGTCGCGGTCGCGGCCGGAGCGGCGCTCGGCGCCCGCGTCGGCTTCGCCGTCGGGGCCGTCGCCGCGCTCGTGTCGAACTTCTACCTCGGGCAGGGAATCTGGACGCCCTGGCAGATGCTCGCCTGGGGCGGCTGCGGCGTGGCCGGCGCGCTCGCCGCCCGGCTGATCAGGAACCGCTGGGCGTTCGCCGCGCTCTGCTTCGCGCTCGGGTTCGCGTTCAGCAGCGCGATGGACCTCTGGCACTGGTACAGCTTCTGGCCGCACACCTGGGAGGCGCTGACGGTCGTGTACGCCCGGGGCGTCTGGTTCAGCGCCGCCCACGCCGTCGGCAACGTGATCTTCGCGCTCGTGATCGGGCCGGAGCTCCGCCGCCTGCTCGAGCGCTACGGCCGGCGGCTTCGGGTCGAGGTCGCATGGGCGTGAAGGTCCTCGCGCTCGCCGGCTGCGCGGTGGCACTCGCCGCCGGATCGCCCGACTACGTCGCCTCGCGCCAGCAGCCCGACGGCGGCTTCGCGGAGCCCGGCGGCCGCTCGGACCCCGCGCTGACGGCGTGGGCCGTGCTCGGCCTCAGGGCTGCCGGCCGAGCCCCGGCGCCGCCGGCCGTCTCGTACCTTCGCGATGCGCCGGTGCTCGACACGACCGACCTCGCGCTGCGCGTCATGGCGCTGCGGGCGCTCGGCGAGAGCCCCGAGCCGTTCCTCGAGCGGCTGCGGCGCCAGCGACGGCGCGACGGGCGTATCGGCTCGCTCGTCAACTCGACGATCTGGTCCGTGCTCGCGCTGCCGAAGGGAGAGACGCGGGCCGTCCGCTATCTCCTGCGCAAGCAGCGGAGGAGCGGCGGCTGGTCGTGGGCACCGAACGGCGCGCCGGACTCGAACGACACGGCCGCCGCGATTCAGGCGCTGCGCTGGAGCGGCGTGCGCGGCCGGCCGATCCGGCGCGGGCTCGCGTTCATCCGGCGGCTGACGGCGCCGAACGGCGGCGTCAGGCTCACGCCGGGGAGAGAGCCCGACGCACAGTCCACGGCCTGGGCGATCCAGGCCCACCTCGCGGCCGGAGTGAGACCCCCGACGGCGTCGACCCGCTTCCTCGCCTCGCTTCGCCGGCCGGACGGGAGCTACCGCTACAGCCGACGCTACGCGGTGACGCCGACGGTCGTGACCGCCCAGGTGCTGCCGGCTCTGGTCAGAGAGCCGTTTCCGCTGCGCTGACCCAGCCGGGCTCCGGCCGGTACAGGCGGCCCTCGGCCACGAGCCCGTCGACGAACCCCTTCGGGTAGAGCCAGCTCCAGCTGAACCAGCGAACGACCTCGCGCTCCGGGGCGACCACCGCCGCCCGTACCGCGGCGACGGTGAGCTCCTCGAGGCCGCCGGCCCGCGACGGCTCGGAGTGGACCTGATCCCACCGCGCGAGCTCGGTCGTGTGCGGGTGGCGCCCTGCCGCCGTCGCCGAGACGGCGAGCGAGCGGCTGACGATCGCACCGCAGCGCTCGAGCGGCGACCGGATCCCCTTCAGCGCCTTGCGCGACAGCCCGAGCTCCTCCTGGAGATCCTCGACCTCCGACGGCCCGACCGCCC
>DASTWB010000160.1:0-5332 GCA_035758725.1 Gaiellaceae bacterium | reverse complement strand
GTCGACGTCGGGTGGGAGGTCAGCGGCGCCGCCTTCGCGATGAAGCCGCGGTCGCGCGGCCGTGTCTCGCTCGTGTCGGCCGACCCGCGCGCGCCCCTGCACGTCGAGCACGGCTTTCTCGACGACCCTGTCGACGCAGCGACGGTCGCGACGGCCGTCGACGAGCTGCGCGCCTTCGGCGAGACCGACACCGTGCGGCCCCTGGTCGACGGCGAGCTCCGGCCCGGGCCCGGCGTCGACTCCGCCTCCTACGTGCGCGAGAACGCGCGCGGGTTCTTCCACCCCGTCGGCACCTGCGCGATCGGGCCGGTCGTGGACTCGTCCTGCCACGTGCTCGGCTGCGAGGGCCTCGTCGTGGCCGATGCATCGGTGATGCCGACGATCCCGATCGCGAACACCAACCTGACGGTGGGCGCGATCGCAGAGCGGGTCGCCGAGCTCCTCGCCGACTAGCATCGGCCGCAGTGCCGGAGACGCCGGAAGAGCTGTACGAGCGGGCAAAGGACGCCCTTCGAGCGCCCCCGGTCGACGAGTGGGAGGCTTGGCCGTTCGAGGGGGAGCTGCGACCGAAGTCGCTGCTTCCGCCGACCGCGACCGAGCCGCCGCGACAGGGCGTGGACGGCGTCGACTGCTGGGCGTGCCACACCCCTGACGACGCGTTCGTCTGGACGAACGAGCGCTGGCGCATCTCGTCGACGCGCGAGCCGCCGGGGCTGCCGGTAATCGTCATCCTCTTTCCGCGAGCGCACTACGCCGACCCTGGGGATCTCCCGGAGGAAACGGCCGCCGAGCTCGGCGTGATGATCGCCCGCGTCGAGCGGGCCGTCCGCTCCGTCGGAGAGGTTGGCCGCGTCCACGTCTGCCGCTGGGGCGACGGCAGCGAACACCTTCACTGGTGGTTCCTGGCGAGGCCGGCGCGATTCCCTCAGCTGACGACGAACCTCGTGGCGATCTGGGACGACGTGCTCCCTCCCCTTCCGGAGCAGCTCTGGCGCGAGAACCTCGAGCTCGTGAAGGCGGCGCTCGGTTGACCTACGACCCGACCGTCCTCCCGGCCGGCCTTCCGGTGCCCGAGGACGACGGCGCAGCCGACCACCTCGAGGGGCGCCTCGTCCCGCCGCTCTTCCTCGAGACGACCGTCGGCGAGCTGAACCTCGCCGCGGCCGCCGCGGAGCTGCTCGTGCTCTACGTCTATCCCCGAACCGGAAGGCCGGGGGTCGAGCCGCCGCCCGGCTGGGACGAGACCCCGGGCGCCCGCGGCTGCACGCCGCAGTCGTGCGGCTACCGGGATCGCGGCGCGGAGCTCAGCGAGCTCGGCGCGACCGTCGTCGGCGTCTCCGCGCAGACGCTGGACGAGCAGCGGGAGGCCGCCGAGCGGCTCGGCCTCACTCATGCGGTCGCGGCCGATCCGGAGCTGCGCCTCGGAGACGCGCTGCGTCTGCCGACGTTCGATTTCGGCGGGGAGCGCCTCCTCAAGCGGCTGACGCTCGTCGCCGAGGAAGGACGGATCGTCAAGGTCTTCTACCCCGTCTTCCCGCCCGATGAGAACGCGGCCGAGGTCGTCGCCTGGCTGCGAGGGCGGTTGCGATGACGTACTCGATCGTCGCACGGGACCCCGAGAACGGCGAGCTCGGCGTCGGCGTCCAGTCGCGAGCGTTCCGTGCCGGGGCCGTCGTGCCCTGGGCGATGCCGGGCGTCGGCGCCGTCGCGTCGCAGGCGTTCTCCGAGCGCAGCTACGGGCCGCTCGGGCTCGAGCTGATGCGGAGCGGGAAGACGCCGGAGCAGGTCCTCGCCGCCCTCGTCGCCGCTGACCCGCTCTCCAGCCACCGGCAGGTCGCCATGCTGACGGCCGGCGGCGCCGCCGCCGTCCACACCGGCGCGGGCTGCATTCCGGCGGCGGGTCACCGGATCGGCGACGGCGTCACCGCCCAGGCCAACTGCGTCGAGGGCCGCGCCGTCTGGGAGTCGATGGTCGACGCGTTCGCCGGCGCCGAGGGTGCGCTCCAGCGCCGGCTCCTCGCCGCGCTCGTCGCGGCGGAGGAGGCAGGCGGAGACTGGCGCGGCCGGCAGGCCGCCGGCATCCTCGTCGTCCCGGCCGAGGGACAGCCCTGGGAGACCGTCTGCGACGTTCGTGTCGACGACCACGACGATCCCCTCGCGGAGCTCGGCCGCCTGCTCGACCTCCACGAGGCCTACACGGCGCTCGGCGAGGTCGAGGACAGCGCCGCCCTCGCCCGCCGGGTCGGGCTCCCGGCGCTCGACGTCCTGCTCGCCGACCTCTTCGACGCCGTTCGCCGGGACGAGATGGAACGGGCACGCGAGCTGCTCGAGGAGCTGCTCGCGCAGGACGATCGCTGGCGGAGCTATCTCCAGGCGCTCGCCGACCTCGGCTACCTCCCCCGCGCGGACGAGCTGCTCCGCTGACGCCGGCTACGGGAGGGGCACCTTGGGGAGGGCGACGACGCCGAGCCGCGCCAGGATCGCGTCGCTCTCGGCTCGGTGCGCGTCGGCGTCCGGCGCTTTCGTGTCCGCCAGCGCGCGCAGGGTGAGCGCCTCCTCGTAGACGGCGCGGAGGTCGCGCGCGATGCGAAGGCTCTCGAGCAGATGCGGCGTCCCCTCGTCCGGCCGGCGCGCCTGGTGCAGTGCGAGCCCGATCGTCCGCTCGACGAGCGCCTCCAGCCCGCCGAACGGTGTCTCCCGCGCGGCCTGGACGATCGCCGAGGCGACCTCGAGCGCCTCGGAGTAGCGACCCTCGAGGACGAGGCACTCGGCCCGTCGGGCGTGCGTCTCGTTGACGTACCGGCCTGTGTCGATCTCGGCGAACGCGGCCGCGGCCTCCTCGAGCAGCCGGTGCGCCTCGGCGAAGCGTCCGTCGCGGGCGAACAGGCGCCCGAGGTTGCTCGTGCCGAGGGCGGCGCCAATCGGAAACCGCGCCGCACGGCTCGCCCGGACCATGTTCCGGAAGAGGAGCTCGGCTTCGGAGAGCCGTCCCTGGTCGGAGAGGACCTCCCCGACGTTGTTCTCCTGCACGGCGGCGCCCAGCAGGTCGCCCGCGTGGAGCTTCGCCTCCCGGCTGGCGCGGTAGCACTCGACCGCCTCGTCCCAGCGCCCCTCGGCGTAGTGGTGGATACCGAGGTTGTTCAGCGCCGAGCCGCGGATGCGGTGCAGGCCGTGCTCCTCGCCGATCGCGATCGAGCGCTCGAACAGCGGAACGGCGGCGTCCTGGCCCAGATCGGTGTGGGCAAGGCCCGCGACCAGGTGTGCGTGGGCAAGCAGCGGGTGGAGATCGGCGCGCTCGGCGAGGTCGGCGGCGGTGGTCGCGTGGGCGATCGCATCCGGGTAGGCCGCCCGCCGGTACGCGACGCTCGCGAGCCCGATCTCGATCTCCGCCAGCGTCTCCAACTCGTCTCCGGCGCCGTCCTCGGCGACCGTCAGCCCGCGCGCCTCGTCGAAGGCCTCCACCGCCTCGTCGTATCTCCCCTCGCGGTCGAGGCAGTGCGCGATCCTCGCGACGACGCGGGCGCGGTCGAGCGGGCGGTCGTGCGCCTCGCGGGCCTGCGTGTAGGCGGCCCGAGCCGGCTCGTAGGCGCCGAATCGCTCACGCATGTCCCCCAGCGCCTCGAGCACCTGCGCCCGCCCGCGCGTCTCCACGGCGGCGAGCTCGGCCGCCGCGAGCGCGCGCTCGTACAGCTCGGCGGCGACGACGTTGGCGAAGCCAGCGCCCGCCCGCTCGGCGGCGGTCACCGCATAGCGCCAGGCACGCTCGCCGTCGCCCGCCTCGAGGAAGTGGAGCGAGAGGATGGCCGCCTCCTCGTCGGCCCGGTCGCCGGCGCGCCGCTCGAGCGCCAGCCCGACGCGGCCGTGGATGTCTCGCCGCCGTCGGTACGACAGCCCTGCGTAGGCGGTCTGCCGGAGCAGGTCGTGTCGGAACACGAGGCCGCCGTCGCCGACCTCGTGCACGAACTCGGCGAGTGCCTGCCAGCGGGCGGGGTCGTCCCCGCCGGGCACCTCGTCGCCGAGGATCTCGCCGACGAGGTCGAGCGTGAACGACGCGCCGACGACGGCCGCGTAGCGGAGCAGCATCCGGTCGGCGGGGGCCAGGGTGTCGATTCGGGTGGTCAACAGCGTCTCGACCGACTCCGGGAGCTCGCCGCCTTCTCCCTCGCGCGCGGCGGCCACGAGCTCGCGGAGGAAGAGCGGGTTGCCCCCGGCGCGGAAGGCGAGCTCCTGAACCGCCTCCTCGGAGAGCGCGTGCTCGGCGGCGACGGCCAGCGCCAGCTGCGCTGCGTGCTCGACGTCGAGCGGCGCGAGCTCGAGCCGCCGCCCCGGCCCGCCGTGCTCGACGAGCGAATCGGCGGCCGGCCGCGTGGTCACGAGGATCAGCCAGGGCCTCGGCGTCGGCGAGGCGGCGACATAGCGCAGGAGGAGGTGCGACGCATCGTCGAACCAGTGCGCGTCCTCGACGACGAAGAGCGTCGGCATCATCAGCATCCGCTCGAGGAAGATCGTCACCGTCGCCTGCAGCCGGTGGCGGCTCCGCTCGGCGTCGAGCGCCTCGACGTCGGGGGTCGACGCGACCTCGGCATCGAAGGGCACGGCCAGCAGCGGAAGCCACGGCGCGAGATCCGGCATCATCGAGGTCACGAACGGCGCGAGCTGTGCGCCCGCCTCCTCGCGCGAGCTCTCCGGCGTGATTCCGACGAGTTGCCGCAGGGCGCTCCGCCACGCGCCGTAGGGGATCGTGCGCGCGTACTGCTCGCCCGTGAGCTCGACCTCGGCGAACCCGAGCGCGTGCGTCCGCGCCGCGGCGACGAGGCGCGACTTGCCCATCCCCGGCTCGCCGGAGACCTCGAGCAGCGCGAACTGCCGCCGCCGGGCCGCGTCGAGAGCCTCGGCGAGTGCGGCGACCTCGGCGTCGCGCCCGACGAGCGGCATCTCGTCTCCCGGTGCGGGCGCGCGGAGCCCCGTCGGCCGGCCGACGTGGTGCGCCGTGACCGCGCGCTCCTTGCCCTTGACGAGGAGGGGCTCGCGCGCGCTCGCGTAGATCGTCCGCGCAGCCTCGAGGACGTCGGGCGTCGCCAGGATCTCCCCGTCACCCGCGCGTGCCGTCAGGCGCGCGGCGAGGTTCACCGTGTCGCCCATGACGGCGTAGGTGCGCCTGCTCGCCGAGCCGATGTCGCCGGTGAAGACATGACCGCGATGGATGCCCGCGCGGAGCGACACGCGAGGGCAGGCGTCGATGACGTCCCGCACCGCTCGCAACATCCCCTCGGCGTCGTCACCGGTGCTCGAAGGGGCGCCCGCGGTCAGGTACAGCTTGACGGCGCCGACG
>DASTWB010000147.1:0-6426 GCA_035758725.1 Gaiellaceae bacterium | reverse complement strand
AACGCGGCGGGCTGGAACAACAGCGACGTGACGGTCACCCTGACCGCCCAGGACGACGCGGCGGGCTCGGGCGTGAAGAGCATCACGTACTCGGCGACGGGCGGCCAGCCGATCCCGTCGACGACGGTGAACGGCTCGACGGCCGGCGTCGTGATCAGCGGCGAGGGCGTGACGACGCTCAGCTTCTTCGCGACCGACAACGCGGGGAACACGAGCGACACCGGGACGTACACCGTCAGGCTCGACAAGACGGCGCCGGAGGCGTACCTCCGGTTCGACCCGGCGACGAAGGACGTCGCGGTCTTCGGCCGCGACGCGCTCTCGGGCATCGGGGCCGGAGCGGTCACGCCGTCGGCCGTCAACCCGCTGGTCACCGGCGATCCCGGCCTCAGCGCAGAGCGGCGTACCTACGACCTCGCCGACCGGGCGGGCAACACCCTCCGGCTCGTGGACGTCGTCCGCCTCACGCGTAGCGACGCGATCGCGACGATCCAGACGCTCCAGTACAACGGCGGAGCGGTCACGACTCCCGCGGAGCACCGGGTCAGCATCAGCTGGACCGGCCCGGCGAGCGGCCTCAAGTCGCTCGACCAGAATCTGTCCGTCTCGACCCCGCTTCAGTCCGGCAAGGCGTCGTGGAAGTGGAACGACGACGTGACGGAGATCAAGCTCCTGACCGGCGGCGTGACGACGAAGACGACCGTCCCGGGGATGTTCCTCCTCCGCCTCGCCACGAACGCGGGCGCGCTCTCGATCGAAGCGACACCGTAGTTCTCCGGCAGGGAGGGCCCGCACGGGCCCTCCCGGCACCGCCCTCGTCTGCTGTATATGGCTCCGATGGAGTTCGGCGCCGAAGACAGCCTCGTCCTGCTCGCGCTGCTGATGACCGGCGCGGCGCTGCTCGCGGTCTCGCAGCTCGTCCGGGTTCCGTATCCGATCCTGCTCGTGCTGGGCGGCCTCGCCCTCGGGTTCGTGCCCGGGGTGCCGACGATCGAGCTGCCGCCCGACCTCGTGCTCGTGGCCTTCCTGCCGCCGCTGCTCTACGGGGCGGCGTTCTTCACGCCGCTGCGTGAGTTTCGCGCCAACGTCGTGCCGATCTCCCTGCTGGCCGTCGGCCTGGTGCTCGCGACGACGGTGGCGGTCGCGGTCGCTGCGCACGAGCTGATAGCCGGGATGGACTGGCCGACCGCGTTCGTCCTCGGGGCGATCGTCTCCCCGACCGACCCCACGGCCGCCACGGCGATCGCGCAGCGGCTCGGGCTCCCGCGCCGGGTCATCGCCGTCATCGAGGGCGAGAGCCTCGTCAACGACGGCACCGCCCTCGTCGTCTACCGGGTCGCCGTCGCGGCGGTGCTCACGGGGAGCTTCTCGCTCGCCGCGGCGTCCGGGCGCTTCGTGCTCAACGTCGTGGGCGGAATCGCGGTCGGGCTGGCCGCGGGGCTCGTCATCCGGCAGGTTCGCCGGCGGCTCGACAACCCGCCGGTGGAGATCACGATCTCCCTGCTCAGCGGCTATTTCGCCTACCTGCCGGCGCAGGCACTCGGGGTCGCGGGCGTCCTGGCCGCGGTCGTCGTCGGCATCTACATGGGCTGGCACACGCCCGAGCTGACGAACTCGCAGACGCGACTCCAGGGCCAGGCGGTCTGGGAGATCGTCTTCCTCGTCCTGAACGCGCTCCTGTTCGCGCTCGTCGGGCTCCAGCTGCCCTCGATCCTGGACGCGCTGTCCGAGCGCTCTACCGGACAGCTGCTCGCCGACGCCGCGCTCGTGACGGGCGTCGTCGTCCTCGTCCGCTTCGGGTGGGTGTTCACCGGCGCGTACCTGCCCCGCATCCCGCGCTTCCGTGGCGGCGGCGTCCGGATGGAGGCCTGGAAGGAGGCGCTCGTCCTGTCCTGGTCGGGGATGCGCGGAGCGGTCTCGCTCGCCGCCGCCCTCGCGCTGCCGCTCACAACCGACGCCGGCGGGCCATTCCCGGACCGGGAGCTGATCGTGTTCCTGACCTTCTCCGTCATCCTCGGGACGCTCGTCGTCCAGGGGCTGACGCTTCCACCCCTGCTCCGGTGGCTCGACCTTCCGCTGGACGGAAGAGTCGAGAAGGAGGAGGCGAAAGCGCGGATCCGGGCCGCCGAGGCCGCGCTGCACCGCCTCGAGGAGCTGATGGACGAGGACTGGGTCCACCCGGACACGGCGGAGCGGCTGCGCGGCCTGTACGGCTTCCGTCGAGACCGCTTCCGGTCGCGCTTCGAACCCGACAGCGACGGCGCGATCGAGGACCGGTCGGTGAACTACCAGCGCCTGCGACGGGAGCTCCTCGACGCCGAGCGCCAGGCCGTTCTCCAGCTGCGGCGGGACGGCTACATCGACGACGACGTGAGGCGGCGCGTCGAGCGTGACCTCGACCTGGAGGAGGAACGGCTCGAGATCTAGCCGTCTCGCCCGCGCCCGGCATCCACCCGGGCTCGTTCGAGACGGCGGATCACCCAGCGGACGCGCGAGGCCTCCTCGCGGTCCGACTCGTCGAGCGCGAGCTCGACCTCCCGCAGCACCCGTTCGTGCTCCGGGATCCACCGCCGCTCGAGCGCGCGCAGCCGCTGGGTCGTCGCCTCCAGCTCGCGCGCCGTCCGCCTGTGCGCAAGCTCGGCTGCGCCGAGCTCGGCGGCGGCCTCGAGCGCCCGGCGGTGCGCCTCCGTGGCAAAGGCGAGCGCGGAGCTGCCTCCGGACGGGAACGCCTCGCCGGCCGGGAGGGCCACGGCGGCCTCCGAGGGGTAGACGACCCCGAGCGCGTTCCGCCAGACCACCTTCACCTCCGCGCGGCCGCGAACGGCTCCCTGCGCGAGCTCGAGCGGCCGCTCGCCGGCGAGGACGGCCGCCCGCTGCCACCAGCGTTCCGCGTCCACGGCTCGAAGCTGCCACTCGCGCCGGGCGTCGCCGAGCAGGTCGTCGAGCCGCTCGAGCTGCCGGCGAAGCGCCTGGCGCTTCTGCTCGAGGACGTCGTGCCCGCGCCGCGCGACCGCGAGCCGGCGGCGGAGCCAGAGCCTGCCGGCCCTACCCGCCGGGACCCGCAGCCTCATGGTCCTCCTCCACGTAGTGCTCGTCGACGAGCGCCTCCGTGACCATCGACAGCTCCCGCCTGGGGAGCGTCGAGGCCACCTGCCACGCGCGTCCCAGCGTCTCCTCGAGCGTGCGGCGCTCGGCGCGCCCCTGGGCGAGGAAGCCCGACAGGTAGACGTCGGCGAACGTGAGGAAGCGGCGGTCGCGCGCGGTGAGCCCTGCCGCGCCCACGACGTCGGCCAGGTCCGCGATCTGACGGGCCTCGGCGGCTGCGGCGTAGAGCTGTGCGGCGATCTCCAGGTGGTCGTCGCGTGTCCGTCCCGGCCCTGCGCCCAGCCGCTGGAGTCGCGACAGCGAGCCGAGCGCGTCGAAGGGCGGGTAGACGCCGCTGACGTGCAGGTCCTGCGAGAGGAGGAGCTGGCCCTCGGTGATGTAGCCGGTGAGGTCCGGGACGGGATGCGTGATGTCGCCTGCGGGCATCGTCAGCACGGGCATCTGGGTCAGCGAGCCCGGACGGCCCTTCATGCGCCCGGCACGCTCGTACAGCGAGGCGAGGTCGCTGTAGAGGTATCCCGGATAGCCGCGCCGGCTGGGCACCTCGCCGCGCGCCGCCGACACCTCCCGCACCGCCTCCGCGTAGCTCGTCACGTCCGCGATCACGACGAGCACGTGCCGGCCGAGGTCGAACGCGAGATGCTCGGCGACGGTCAGCGCGATCCGCGGCGTCACGATCCGCTCGACGAGCGGGTCGTCGGCGGTGTTGAGGAAGAGCGTGAGGTCACCTGCGCCCGACCGCTCCTCGAGCGCGTCCCGCACGGCCATCGCGTCGGCCCGCGTGATCCCGACGGCAGCGAAGACGACGGCGAACGGCTCGTCCCCGGCCCGCGCCTGGGAGGCGATCTGGGCGGCGAGCTCGAGGTGGGGAAGCCCGCCGATCGAGAAGATCGGCAGCTTCTGGCCGCGAACGAGCGTGGCGAGCCCGTCGATCGCCGAGATGCCGGTGAGGATCGGCTCGCTGGGGGTGTCCCTCGCCGCGGGGTTGATCGGGCTGCCGGCGACGTCGTGGTGGAGGTCCCCGAAGACGGGCGGGCCGCCGTCGAGCGGCTCACCGCGCCCGTTGCAGACGCGGCCGAGCCACCCCTCGCCGACGGGAACACGCATCGGCGTGCCGCTGAAGGCGACCCGGAGACCGTCAAGGCGGAGCGAGGAGGTTCCCTCGTACACCTCGACCACCGCGAGATCGCGCGTGACGTCGAGCACGACGCCGTGACGGCGCTCGCCGGTGTCGAGCCGGACCTCGGCGACCTCGTCCCAGCCGATGCCCTCGACGCCCTCCACGACGAGCAGCGGCCCGCGGATCGAGGAGACCGACGTGTATTCGACCGGTGCGGTCAGCGTCATGCCAGCCCTCGCAGCTTCGAAGCGATCTCCGTGAAGACGCCCGCCACCTCGTTCGCCCCGTCCGGCGGCGTGGAATCACGCGCCCGTGTCACCGCCGAGAAGTCGACCTCCTCGATCGTGGCTGCGGCCACGCCGCCGTCCACGAGCTGCCGGCAGGCGTCGATGACGTCGAGGACGAGCGCGAGCAGCGCCGACTGCTTCGCCGGCTCGCAGTAGGCGTCGTTCCGGCTCAGCGCGCTCTGCTGGAGGACGGCCTCGCGCAGCAGGCGGCCGCCGAGCAGGGCGATCCGCTCGGCGTCGGGGAGAGAGCCCGCGCCGATCAGCTGCGCGATCGACTCCAGCCGGTCGGCCTCGGCGAGCAGGGTGAGCGCCCGCTCGCGCCGGTCGCCCCACTCCGGCTCGCGCTCGACGAAGTGCCAGCCCGCCACCGCCTCGGCGTCGCGCGAGAACGACTCCCGCCAGCTGACCGCCGGGTAGTGACGGGCGTACGCGAGGTCCCGGTCGAGCGACCACGTGCACCGGGTGAAGCGGCGCGTGTGCGCGCTGACCGGCTCGGTGAGGTCGCCGCCGGGAGGCGAGACTGCGCCGAGGACCGTGACGGACGCCTCGGCACCGCCGAGCGTGCGCACCGAGCCCGCGCGCTCGTAGAAGGCTGCGAGCGCCGACGCGAGCCCGGCGGGGTAGCCCTCCTCGGCGGGAAGCTGGTCGGTCCGGGATGCGACCTCCCGCAGCGCCTCTGCCCAGCGCGAGGTCGAGTCGGCGATGAGGACGACGTCGTGCCCCATGTCGCGGAAGAACTCCGCGACGGTGACGCCGGTGTGGATGCTCGCCTCGCGGGCCAGCACCGGCATGTTCGAGGTGTTGGCGATCAGCACCGTCCGGTCCATCAGGGGCCGGCCCGTGCGCGGATCCTGCAGCTCGGGGAGCTCGCGCAGCACGTCTGCCATCTCGTTGCCGCGCTCGCCGCAGCCGACGTACACGATCACGTCCGCGTCGCACCACTTCGCGATCCGCTGCAGGAGGACCGTCTTGCCGGTGCCGAAGCCGCCGGGCACCGCTGCCGTGCTCCCGTGCGCGATCGGGAAGAAGAGGTCGAGCGCCCGCTGTCCCGTCGTCAGCGGGACGGAGGCCGGCAGCCGTGCGGCCACCGGCCGGGGGCGGCGCACGGGCCAGCGGTGCGCGAGCGTGACGTCGGCGCCGCCGATGCGTGCGATCGGCTCCTCGACCGTGTACTCGCCGGCCGGCGCGAGCCATTCGACCGCGCCCGCCACGCCTGGAGGAACCAGGACACGATGCTCGACCGCCGTCGCCTCGGCGACTCGGCCCAGCAGCGTTCCCGGGGGCGCCTCCGCGACCCCCGGCTCCGGGTCGAAAGCCCAGCGCCGCTCGTGCGAGAGCGTCTCCAGCCGCTCTCCCGCCTCGATCCGGTCGCCGGCCCCGCCCAGGCGCCGCAGCATGCCGTCGAAGACCCCGCCCAGCAGTCCCGGCCCGAGCTCGGCGCTCAGCGGAGCACCGCTCGCCGTCGCGGGCCCCCCGGGCCCGAGCCCGCCGGTGTACTCGTACACCTGGACCGTGGCGCGGTCGCCGTCGAGCGCGATCACCTCACCGGGCAGCCGCTGCTCGCCCACCTCGACCAGCTCCAGCATGCCGACCTCCTCGAAGCCGACGACGTCGACGACGGGGCCGTTCACGCGGACGACGGTCGCCTCGCTCACCGCCAGAGCCCTTCCACTCCGGCTCCGAGCCGCTCGAGGCAGCGGCCCGCCAGCGCGTCCAGCGTGTAGTCGACGTGCCGTCCCCCGTTCGACGCCCGGACACCGCCGGCGTCCGGAGGGTCGACTTCGAGCTCGGCCCCCGGGCCGAGCTGCGCGCGCGCTGCACCGGTCAGACGTTCGAGCAGCGTCGGGTAGCCGGCCTCCCGCCGGAGACCCTGCGCCGCAGACCGTGCGCGGCGCGTTAGCTCCTCGTAGAGCT
>DASTWB010000126.1:0-2478 GCA_035758725.1 Gaiellaceae bacterium | reverse complement strand
GGCGAGGATCGTCGCGTCCATCGGGGTGCCTCTGCGCCGCCGCCTCAGCGCGGCACGGGCACCGCGGCCAGCGCCGCCTGCACCGCGTCGTCGGGCCGGTACCGCTCCAGCTCCGCCTCTGGCCGCAGGAGCAGGCGGTGGCGCAGCACCGGGCGCGCCATCCACGCCACGTCGTCGGGGGTCACGAAGTCGCGGCCGCTGATGCGGGCCGACGCCTTGGACGCCGCCAAGAGGTGGACGGCAGCACGCGGGCTGGCGCCGAGCGCAACGCTCGGCAGCTCGCGTGTCCGCCGCACCACGGCGACGATGTACGCCTCGATCTCGGCGGCGACGGTCGTCGCGTCGACCTGGTCCCGCACGGCGCGCAATTCGTCGGCGGTAGCGACCGCAGCGACGTCGTCGAGGGTGGCGGGCATCACGCCGCGATGCGCGAGCCCGAGCATGCCGACCTCGTCGCGCTCCTCCGGGTACCCGACGTCGACCTTGACGAGGAACCGGTCGAGCTGCGCCTCGGGCAGCGGGTAGGTGCCCTCGTACTCGATCGGGTTCTGCGTCGCCAGCACGAGGAACGGCCGGTCGAGGGGTCGGGTCACGCCCTCGCTCGTGACCTGCCGCTCCTGCATCGCCTCGAGCAGCGCAGCCTGGGTCTTCGGCGGCGCGCGGTTGATCTCGTCGGCGAGGAGGAGGTTAGTGAAGACCGGACCGGGGCGGAACTCGAACTCCGCCGTACGCTGATCGAAGATCGAGGCGCCGGTCACGTCCGAGGGCATCAGATCGGGCGTGAACTGGATGCGTGCGAACTCCATGCTCGTCACCTGCGCGAACGAGCGCGCGATCAGCGTCTTCGCGAGGCCCGGGTAGTCCTCGATGAGGACATGGCCGTCTGCGAGCAGCCCCAGCAGGACGAGCTCGAGCGCGTCCCGCTTGCCGACCACGGCACGCTCGATCTCGCTGACGATCAGGTCGCAGCGCTCGCCGAAATCAGCCGCGTTCATCATCGGACCCTCTCGAGCGCGCCGACCAACCGGTCGAGCTCGGCCGACGAGATCCCCGGAGCGTTCCGGTTGCCGGGCGGCAGGCGGTCCGGGCGGAGGAGCTCCCACGCCTCGTCGCCGAGGATGCGCTTGGCCCGTTCGCCCTCGAGCGTGACACCGCGGCCGGCGAGCCGGCTGCGGGCGATCTCCACGAGCGTCGGCCGCAGCCGAAAGTGCAGGTCGAACGCCGTCTGCGTCCCGAGCTGCACCTCGCGGGCGAGCTTGTCCCGCTCGGCGATCCGCACCGGGCGCTGAGCCGGCCGGTGGAGCGCGTCCTCGAACTCCGAGTGCTCCCCGGGCTCGAGGCGGCGGCGTGTCAGTCCGACGAGCCGGATGACCGCGATGCCGCCGAGGGCGAGGACGTAGAGGTCGAGGACGAGGTCGCGCCGGTCGGGCGCGGCGACGAGCGCGACGACCGTGAGCAGCGTGGCAAAGAGCCCGAAGCCGAGGATGGGGAGGAGGCTCCGGCTCATGCCACGGTCAGCGCGCGCAACTCGTCCCGCACCGCGGCGACGGCTGCGATCGCGTCCTCCTTCATCCTCGCGTCGACGGTGTGCTCGCTGAACTTCGCCCGCTCGAAGAGGCGAGTGAGGCGCCTGGCGGCCGACGCGCTCCCCGTCAGCTCGGCGAGCACCCGACCGAGGTACTCGAGCGGGGCCTCGGCCGGTCTTCGAGGCAGCCCGTAGCTCCCCAGCGAGCGCTCCATCCGCGCGTAGGCGGCGATGACCGCCCGCCGCGGGTCGCGCTCGCCGTACAGGTCGTCGAGCGTCTCGTCCAGCATCTGCCCGAGCTGCCGGCGCGCCTCCATCTCGGGAAGGGAGCGGCCCTTCGGCCGCACGAGGACCGCCGCCAGGATCGCGAAGCCGACCAGTGCCGCGACGAAGACGAGCCCGACGACGAGCCAGTCGATCGTCGCCGGGTCGATCAGCGGAACGCGCCCGGTCCCGTCCGGCGTCGTCGGCGTCGGGTTCGGCCCCGGGGCCGGCCCGACCTCGCCGCCGCCGCCTGGCCGGAGCTTTCGCAGGACCGCGATCCCGGCGAGCACGAGCGAGAAGAAGAAGACCCCGGCGAGGACGTTGCCCTGCCAGCGGCGCGGCTTCGGCTCGCCGCCCGTGAGGGTGAGCCCGGACATGATCGGCGAGGCGACGAGGAGCGCCGCAACCCAGATGCCGCCGAAGACGAAGAGCAGCGTGGCGAGGGGATCGGCCAGATCACGATCGGCGCCGCCGGTTGCCGGCCCGCCGGCGGACGCCGCCAGGGCGTCGACGGCGAGGAGGGCGAGCACGGCCAGGACGGCGCCGCCGGCGCGAAGCGGGTCGAATCCTGTGTCCCTCGAGGGCGCGCTCATTCCCTAATTAGACGTCTAGACAAGGATCTTTGCGGCATTTCGCTCTGCGACGAACTCCGCACGGTCGGTGTCACCCAGGTCTTCGCCGTCGACCTG
>DASTWB010000071.1:0-3775 GCA_035758725.1 Gaiellaceae bacterium | reverse complement strand
GAGGTCGAGCTGCGTGCCGAGCCGGCGGTGGTCCCGCCGCTGCGCCTCCTCGAGCCGGTCGAGGTAGGCCTTCAGATCCTCCTCCGAGTAGAACGCCGTCCCGTAGATCCGCGTCAGCTGGGTGTTGTGTTCGTCCCCTCGCCAGTAGGCACCGGCGAGGCCGGTGAGCTTGATCGCCTTGATCGGGCGGGAATCCTGGAGGTGCGGGCCACGGCAGAGGTCGGTGAACTCGCCCTGCGTGTAGAGCGAGATGTCCCCTTCCGCCGTGTCGACGAGCTCGACCTTGTAGGGCTCGCCCTCCTGCTCGAACCGCCTGCGCGCCTCGTCGCGCGAGATCTCCTGCCGCTCCCACGACCGGCCCTCGGAGAGCTCGCGGCGGATCTCCTCCTCGATCCGCTCGAGCGCGTCCTCGCCGATCGGCTCCGGGAACTCGAAGTCGTAGTAGAAGCCGTTCTCGATCGGCGGGCCGATCGCGATCTTCACGCCGGGATAGAGCCGCCGAACCGCCTCGGCGAGCAGGTGAGCGGCCGAGTGGCGGAGCACGTAGAGCGCGTCTGGATCGTCCTTGTCGCGCGTCGTCAGGATCTGGATCGGCCGGCCGTCCTCGAGCGGCGCGCGCAGATCCTGAACGCGTCCGTCGGAGCGCACGAGCACCGCCTGCTCGGCGAGCCTGGGGCCGATCGCGGCAGCCGCGTCCAGGCCGGTCGCGCCCTCTGGAAGTTCGAGTTCTGAGGAATCGGGAAGGACCACACGCATGGATGAGACGGTAGCGCAGCACCCCAGGGACGACGATCGAAACGACGAGGTCGAGGGCACTCCGATTCCGGATCCCGAGGAGGAGACCGGGACGGCGGAGGACGACCCTCAGGCCGACTGAGGAGGAAAGCCCATGACCCACCACTCCCAGATCCGAGAACTGATGACGGAGAACCCGCGCGCAGTCGACGCGGACAAGCCGGTGTCGGAAGCCGCGAAGCTGATGCGTGACGAGGACGTCGGCCTCACACCGATCGTCGAGGGCGACCGGCTCGTCGGGACGCTCACGGATCGCGACATCGCGATCCGCGTCGTCGCCGAGGGCCGGGATCCCGAGTCCACGACGGTCAGCGAGGTCGCCTCGAGCGAGCTCGTCACCATCGATCCCGACCAGAGCCTCGACGAGGCGCTGCGCCTGATGGCACAGCACCAGGTTCGCCGCCTTCCAGTCGTGGAAGAGGACGGCCGGCTCGTCGGCATCGTCGCGCAGGCGGACGTCGCGCGACACGGCGACGATCGGCAGACCGGCCAGGTCGTCGAGAAGATCTCGCAGTAGGCACGCCCGAAGACGGACGGGCCCCCACGCGGGACGCGGGGGCCCGTCGTTCGCCGCGAAACCGGCGGACGTTACGGCCAGACGGGGCCCTGGGCCGCAAACGCAGCCACGATCGCCAGCACCGCAAACAGAGCGGCCAGACGTGCGTACACCGGGACCTCCCTTCTCGTACAAGGCGTCGTTTCGGGGAGTCCCAGGCCCGGGGCGCGAGTAGTATACGACGACCCCCTCGTGCCTAGACGTAAGTCAACACACGTCGACGACCCGCACGCCGTCGGCCGCAGGCTGCGCGACGCGCGCGAGCGCGCCGGGATCAGCCAGCGCCAACTCTCCTTCGACGGGTGCTCGCCCGCGTACATCTCGCGGATCGAGGCGGGCGAGCGCATCCCGTCGCTCCAGCTCCTCCGGGAGATGGGAAAGCGCCTGGGTGTGAGCGAGGACTACCTCGCGACCGGCCTCGAGCGAGAGGCCGGCGGCGAGGATCGGATGCTCATCGACGCAGAGGTCTCGCTGCGGCTCGGAGACCTCGACGACGCCGAGCGCGCCTACCGGGAGATCCTCGACAAGGCCGAGACCACCGCGCTCCGCGCCCGCGCCCTCGCGGGCGTCGGGCAGATCGCGTTCGAGCGGGGGAACGCGCGCAGGGCGATCGAGCACCTGGAGGAAGCGCTCCGGCTGAGCGGCGCGGACGTCGCGGATCAGCCCGCGCTTGCGGACACGCTCGGACGGGCGTACTCCACGCTCGGCGACCATCAGCCGGCGATCAGGATCTTCCGTGAGTCCCTGCGGGCCGCCCAGGAGCGCAGAGATGCAGTCGAGGTCGTCCGCTTCGGAGTGCTGCTCGCGAACGCCTACATCGACAGCAACGCCCTCGGCGACGCGGAGGAGCTGCTCGAGAAGACGGTCGAAGGGGCGCCGAACGCGGCAGACCCGATCTTCCGGGCGCGGATCTTCTGGTCGCAGTCCCGCCTGTACGCGATGCGCGAGGACCCGGCCACCGCGGCGCGGTACGCACGGAAGGCGCTGGAGCTGCTCGAGCTGACCGAGCACACGCACTACGCGGCACGCGCCCACCACCTCCTCGCTCATGTCGAGCTGGATCGCGGCAATGCCGAAGAGGCGCTCACGCTGCTCGACAAGGGCCTGCCCCTCGTCGAGGCGACGGGGAACGTCCTGGAGACGGCCCTCTTCCGGCTCGAGAAGGCGCGCGCGCTCGTCGAGCTCGGCCGCACCGAGGAGGCCAAGGCCCTGGCCTCCGAGAGCACCGCGCTGCTCGAGGGCGGGGCGCCGCTCGACGCAGGTCGCGGGTACACCCTCGTCGCCGAGATCTACGAGGGCCTCGGCGACCCGGAGCAGGCACGCACGTACTACGAGCGGGCGGCCGACCTGCTCGAGGGCGGCGCGGACCGCTACCTCGTCGAGGCGTACGGCAAGCTCGCCGCGCTCCACGAGGCCGAAGGCCGGCCCGACGAGGCGCTCGCGGTCCTCAAGAAGGCGATGGCGGCACAGGC
Organism: Gaiellaceae bacterium; assembly: GCA_035758725.1. Lineage (GTDB taxonomy): Bacteria > Actinomycetota > Thermoleophilia > Gaiellales > Gaiellaceae > JACDAN01. Next base: position 952 of record DASTWB010000071.1, on the reverse strand, counting down.
GCCCGCCGCCGTCCCAGCCGGCTGATCCCACCGCCGTAAGGGTTCGGCCCCGTTCGGGGCTACTCGTGGTGCACCTTTTCTCGGTGGGGGGACGGCGGTATGGGACTGCGGCAGCGCCAGAGTCGAATCGCGTGGGGACCCGTTGTGCTCGCGACGGTCGCCGTGGCCGCGGGCGCGACGAGCGGCGTCTCCGCAGCGAAGCCCCCGCAGTTCCGCGTCTTCAAGCCGGTCGCCGACACCTACGTGACGGCCGCGCGGCCGAGAACGAACTTCGGCCGCTCGCCCGTCCTCCGGGTCGACGGCTCCCCGGAGACGACCGCGTACCTCCGCTTCGCGCCGAAGAAGCTCCGCGGAAAGATCACGAGCGTGACCCTGCTGCTCCACTCCAGCACCTCCGGACGCGCGACCTACGCCGTCCGGTACGTCGACGACGACGAGTGGCGCGAGCGAGCGCTCACGTACACGAACGCGCCCGAGCACTCCCTCCGCTACGCGTCGTCCAGGGCAGTCGCGCGCGGCGTCTGGACCGCGGTCGACGTCACCTCCTTCATGAAGAAAGGAGGCGGCGATGAGGTCAGCCTCGCCCTGACGACGCGGGGCACCCACGCGCTCGCGTTCGGAAGCCGGGAGTCGCGCTACGGCCCCCGGCTCGTCGTCCGCTTCCGGCCGCGAGACGACGTCAGCGAGCTCGTGCTGGACGGGTCGCGCCGCAACTAGGATCGGCTCCGTGCGACCCCGGCCTGCTCGACTCGAGCGGCTCCCGCAGCAGTACTTCGCGGCGCTTCTGGCGCGCGTCGCGGAGGCCGCGAGGGAAGGGGGCGAGCCGCTGATCGACCTGGGCCGCGGCAACCCCGAGGCCGGCCCGCCCGCTCACGTCGTCGAGCGGCTCGCGGAGTCGGCCCGCCGCGACGGCGTCCACGGCTATCCACCATTCCGCGGCCTTCCCGAGTTG
>DASTWB010000016.1:0-6654 GCA_035758725.1 Gaiellaceae bacterium | reverse complement strand
CCGCCGGTGCGGCGCCGCCTGGGCGGCGTCGACGACCATGATCGCCCCGCGCTCGTGCGCCCAGGCGGACAGCTTCTCGATCGGGTTGATCGTCCCGAGCGAGTTCGAGACGAGGTTCGCGGCGACGACCTTCAGCTCACCATCGCGCGCGATCTCGTCGAGACCGTCCAGGTCGAGCTCCCCGCTGTCGGTGAGCCGGATCATCCGGAACGACGCGCCGGTCCGCTTGGCCACGTACTGCCAGGGGACGAAGTTCGAGTGGTGCTCGAGCTCGGTCACGACGACGACGTCGCCCGGCCCGAGCCTCGCGAGCCCGTATGCGTACGCAACGAGGTTCAGGCCCTCCGTCGCATTCCGCGTGAAGATCAGCTCGCGGGAGGACGGCGCGTTCACGAACTTCGCGATCCGCTCGCGCGCACCCTCGAACGCCTCCGTCGCACGCTCCGCCAGGGCGTAGACGCCGCGGTGGACGTTTCCGTACGACGTCTCGTAGAAGTGCGTCATCGCGTCGAGCACCTGCCGGGGCTTCTGCGCGGTCACGGCCGAGTCGAGATACGCCAGCGGCTTGCCGTTGATCTCCTGCTGGAGGATGGGGAAGTCCGCGCGCAGCTTGTGCGCGTCGAGCTGCGGACGGGCCCCGACGGCCATACGGCCATGGTATCCCTGCGGCGGGCGCCCTAGGACGGGCGCGGCAGGCCGGCGATGCGCCAGATGAATCCCTGCCGGTCGTACTCGAGCCGCAGACCCTTCTCCTCCGCCGCCGCGAGCAGGCGGGCCGGCGGGTGCACGAACGACCGGTACTCCATCTTGCGGACCCGGAGCCACGCGTTGACGAGGTGAGCGCCCGTGCGGCTCCACCAGGTCCGACGGGGGAAGCTGAAGGCGAGCATCCGGCGGGCGCGTCCCGCCGCGGCCTCGACGAGCGCCTCGCCGTCCGGGTAGCAGCAGACGACGCGGTGCATGACCACCACGTCGGCCTCCGGAAGCTGGTCGGCCGCGTCCGCGAAGTCGACGACCCGCCGCTCGACCCGGTCCTCGAGGCCCGCCTCGCGGGCCAGCTCCGCAGCGGTCGCGTCGTAGGAGGACGAAAGCTCCACCGTGACGACGCGCGCTGCGCCCGCCTTCAGGAGCTCTAGCCCGAGGGTGCCGTTCCCGCCTCCGACGTCGAGAACGGTGGCGCCGCGGACGCCGTGGCGCGCGACGAAGCCGACGATCCGCCGGCCGTTCGTGTCGAGACCGTGACGCCGGTAGGCGCGAGCGTCACGTCTTGCGATCTTCTCCGTGAAGAAGGCGTCGTATCCCTGCCGTGAACAGCAGCCGGCCATCGGCTCCGTCAGGGTATCCCCACTACTCTTTGAAAGTGCGCGCCAGGTACGCCGCCCTGCTCGTGTCGGCCTGCGTCGGCGTCCTCACCGGGTGCGGGGGCGGCGACTCCGAGCCGAAGTCGAGCCACCCGGGGGCCAAGGTCTTCGCGGACGCCGGCTGCGGCGGCTGCCACACGTTCGACGCCGCCGGCTCGAACGGCAGCTTCGGGCCGAACCTGGACGACCTGAATCCGTCGTTCGACCAGGTCGTCAGCAAGGTGAAGAGCGGCGGGGGCGGGATGCCGTCGTTCGAGGGGAAGCTGAGCGAGCAGGAGATCCGCGACGTCGCCTCGTTCGTCTCCGGCCAAGAGGCCGGCCGGGCGGCGGCCCAGGGCATCTCCGTCGTCAAGCCCAAGCCTTTCAAGCCGAACACACAGCGACTGGAGGGCTGTCTCGACGCCGAGTGCCGCCGGCAGGCGTTCGGCAACCTCGCCTACCGGGAGGGACCGAAGCCGGCGCTCGAGCTCTTCCGGGCGAAGCTCTCGGACGACGCGATCGAGTCGGACTGTCACCGGATCGCGCACACGATCGGCGCGGCGTCGCTCCAGCACTACGACGGCGACGTCGGCAAGGCGCTCGCCGAAGGCAACGCGATCTGCGCGTCCGGTTACTACCACGGGCTCCTCGAGTGGAAGCTCGCCGGCGTGCCGAAGGACGAGGTCGCGTCGGTTGCGCGGACCGTCTGCGACCAGACGAAGAGCACCGCGAGCTCGTTCGTCTACTACCAGTGCGTCCACGGCCTCGGCCACGGGCTGATGCTCTACACGCTGTACGACCTCCCGTCTGCGCTCCGTCTCTGCCACAAGCTTCGCACCGACTTCGATCGCGTCTCCTGCAGCGGCGGCGTCTTCATGGAGAACCAGCAGTCCTCGTACGGGATCACGTCGCCGTGGCTGAAGAAGGACGATTTGCTCTACCCGTGCGGCATCGTCTCGCGCTCGGACAAGACGTACTGCTACCTGCTGGCGACGTCGCGGATCCTGCCCCAGGTCGGATGGGACTGGGAGAAGGCCGCGGACTGGTGCCGCAAGAGCGAGAAGGGCTTCGTCCACCTGTGCTTCCAGTCGTACGGGCGTGATGCGTCCGGCAGCTCGATCCAGGACCCGGCGAAGATCCGCGACCTCTGCGCGAAGGCCGGCAGCGGCGAGCAGGAATGCATCTTCGGCGCCGTCCGCGACATCCTGAACACCGATCCCACCGACCTCCGGGCCTCGCGGCTCTGCCAGCTCGTGAAGCCGGAGCACCGGGCGCACTGCGCCTACGGGATCGGCTCGATCGTGGCGGTGACCCACAGCGACACGGCGGCGAAGCGCGCGGACTGCCGCCGCTTCCAGCCGGGTCGCTACTACGCCGACTGCCTCCGCGGCGCGAGCGTCTAGCCGAACGTGAAGGCGTAGGCGGAGAGGCCGGGCGTGAAGCGCAGCTCGAGCACGCCCTCGGCGAGGCGCGGACGTCGCAGCAGGTTGTAGAGGCGGGGCTCTCCACGGATCGCGACCGTGGAACGTCGCCGGCCGTCGAGCAGGACCTGGACGGTGCCCCGTCCGCCGAGCACGAGATTGACCTCCCGGGCGAGGAACCTCAGTCTGAGGCCCGCCCCGGCTCCCGTGACGATTCGCTCGCCCTCGACTCGCAGGCGTCCGGCGTAGGCGAGGTGATCCGGCGGGAGGGAGAGCGGGAACCGGTACGTCGACTCCTTGCCCGCGACGACCCTGCTCCCGACGAACCGGGCGAGCCGCTCGTAGCCGAGATAGGACTCCGGCGTCGTCCGGACGGTCGGCGTCCGATCTGCGACGGCGGTGCCACGGTCCGGCACCTTCGATCCGAGGTACCGGCGGATCTGCCGCTCGGTCTCGTCGTACTTGCCCTCGCCGTAGTGGACGTAGCGAACGCGTCCGGTCCGGTCGATCAGGTACTTGGCCGGCCAGTACTGGTTGGCGTATTCGGTCCAGGTGACGAAGTCGTTGTCGAGTGCGACGGGATAGCGGACGCCGAGCTTCCGGACGGCTGCTCGCACGTTGTCCGGCACGCGCTCGAACGCGAACTCGGGCGCGTGCACGCCGACGACCGTCAGGCCGTCAGCCCGGTAGGAGCTGTCCCAGGCCTCGAGGTGCGGGAGCGTCCGCAGGCAATTGACGCACGAGTAGGTCCAGAAGTCGATGAGGACGACGCGGCCGCGCAGCTCCGAGAGGGTCAGCGGCTCGCTGTTGATCCACTCGACGATCCCCTGGAGCTCGGGTGCGACGGGGGCCGTGCCGTCGGCAGCGAGTGCGGCCTGGTCGCCCGTGCGTCGGAGCTTGGCGAGCTCGCGCTGCGCCACCGAGCTTCGCTCGATCCGGTTCTGGAGCGCCTCGGTGTAGCCCGGCACCGCGGTGGTCAGGCCCTGGTCGATCCCGAGGGCGAGCGCGAGGGCGGTCACGCCGATGACGGCGCCGGCGATCCGCCGAACGCCCTCCGCGTGACGGCGAAGTGTCCGCTTCCCTCCGTCAGCCGGCGACCTCCGACGGCGATCGCGAGCATCGGCACCGCGGCACCCGCGGCATAGGCCAGGGCGACGAAGAAGGTCTCGAGCCCACCGCCTCCGGTGGCGGACAGGGCCGTGACCGCCGCGAGCACGGGCCCCGCGCAGGGAACGAAGACGAGGCCGAGGCTCGCACCGAGGATCACGCCGCTCCTCTCGGTCCGCGGCCGGCGGCGGCCGAGGACGAGCAGCGGCCGCTCGGCGAGAGCCGCGAGCTGCGGGAAGAGCAGCGTCGCTGCCAGCACGAACAGCAGGGCGATCGCCAGGTTGCGCAGAGAGTCCTGGGGCAGCCCGAGCGAGTCGAGCAGCGAGGCGCCGATGACCGTGAACACGCTGAAGCTGCCGACGAGCCCCAGGATGATCCCGTAGGGACGCCGGCCCGACGCTCCGCCTGCGAGCAGGATCGGCAGCACCGGCAGGACGCACGGAGAGATCGCGGTGATGAGACCCGCGAGGAACGCGATCCCGAGCAGGACCACGCGCCCAGGGTAGGGCGCGGCGGATTACGCGGGGCTTAAGTCGCCTGTCCCCAGCACGCGGACGAGAATGCCGTCGACCACCGAAGGACCGCCGACTGGAACCTCGCCCGTCCTACGCCTGGGGGATCCGGGCCTCGAGCGCCTCTCCGAGCGCCTCGCGCACGGGCTCGAGCTCGACGCGGTCGAGCACGTCGGTGAAGAACCCTCGGACGATCAGCCGCTCCGCCTCGGAACGGGAGAGCCCGCGGGCCATGAGGTAGAAGAGCTGGTCCCGGTCGACCTGCCCGACCGTCGCGCCGTGCGTGCAACGGACGTCGTTCGCGAGGATCTCGAGGCCGGGGATCGGAACCGCGTGCGTCGTCGGCGAGAGCATGAGGTTCCGGTTCTCCTGGTAGGCATTCGTGCGCTGCGCGTCCTTCTCCACCCGGATCATCCCGCGCCAGACCGCCGTCGCCTTGTCCCGCAGGGCGCCCTTGAATGCGAAATCCGAGGTCGTGTTCGGCGCCTGGTGGAGCTGGTACGTGTCGTAGTCCAGGTGCTGCTCGCCGTCGGCGAGGTACGCGCCGGTGACGCGAGAGGTGGCGCCCTGTCCGGCGAGGTCGTTCTGGATCCAGACCTTGCCTCGCCGCGAGCCGAATCCGCCCGCGACCCAGTCCAGCTCGGCGTCGCGTTCGACGCGCGCGTGGTGGGACGCGAAATGCCAGGTGTTCCAGGAGAGGTTCTGGATGGACACGTACTCGAGCTTGGCGGCCTGCTCGACGAAGATCTCGGTCACCGCGTTCGTGTAGCCCTCGAGCTCTGGCGAGGACGAGGCGTACTCCTCGATCAGCGAGAAGCGGCTCTCCGGCTCGGCGATCACGAGCAGCCGGAAGAAGAGCGCACCGCCGTCGGTCGAGTTCACGATCCTGACGGCGAGCGGCTGCTCGAGCTGCACGCCTCTCGGCACGACCACGAGGAGGCCGTGCTCCCACACCGCGGCGTTGTGCGCGGCGAACTTCTCCTCCGCGCCGACCAGCGTGCCGAGCCGGTCGTGCTCGGTGAACGGCACGAACGTGACGCGCGGATCCGGTGAGCGGACGATCGAGACCCCGGCCTCGCGGACGACGGCCAGACCGGCCACGTCGACGTCCAGCATCGTCTCCGGCAGCCCGGTCCCGGGGTCTGACCCCGGGACGTGGCCGTTGGAGACGAATGCCTCGGGGTCGAAGCCCTTGAGGTCGGTGAACCGCCAATGCTCGTCCGTGGTGGTCGGCATCGGCAGCTCCGCGTACCGGGTGGCTGCGTCCTCCCTATTCAAAGGGCGCGTATCGCCTGTGGAGGATGAGCACGTTGCCGTCGGGGTCCTTGACGAAGCCCATCTGGCAGACCCCGGAGTCACGAACGCCCATGACCTCGGCGCCGGCCCGGCGCAGCTCCTCGACGGCCGCCTCGACGTCGGGGACGCGAAGCGCGACACCGTTGGAGTTCGGCTCGAAGGCCTCGCCCTGCGCCTCGGGCTCCCAGAGCTCGAGCGTCACGTTCGAGGTCTCGAAGTCGTACGGGCTCCAGGCGTGCGAGGGCAGGCCCAGGGTCTCGCCGTAGAAGCGCTTCGCCCGCTCCAGGTCGCGCGTCGGCAGCGACACGAAGTCAACGCGCTCGATCTGCATCAGGGCGCGTAGCGTCGGTGCAACATCAGGGCATTGCCCTCGCTGTCCCTGAAGAACGCCATGTGGCAGACGCCGGTGTCGCGGATCTCCCCCTCGAAGGCCACGCCGGCCGCCTCGAGCTTCGCTCGCGCTTCCGCGACGTCGGGGACGCGGAGCGCGATGTGGGACGTGTGCGGCGCGAACTCCGCGCCGATCGCCGTCGGATCCACGAGGTAGAGGCTGACGTTGCCCGTCTCGAACTCGGGCCAGGCGTCGTCCGGGTTCGGGCTCGGCATCCCGAGCGTCTCCGAGTAGAACCGCCTCGCACGCTCCATGTCCCGCACCGGAACGGACATGAAGTCCGTCCGTTCGACCTCGATCAACCGACCGAGCCCTCCATCTGGAGCTGGATCAGCCGGTTCAGCTCGACCGCGTACTCGAGCGGAAGCTCCTTCGTGATCGGCTCGACGAAGCCGCTCACGATCATCGCGGACGCCTCGGCCTCCGAGAGCCCGCGGCTCATCAGATAGAAGAGCTGCTCCTCGCCGATCTTCGAGACCGTCGCCTCGTGGCCGATGTCGACGTTGTCCTCGTCGATCTTCATGTACGGGTAGGTGTCCGAGCGCGAGGCCTCGTCGAGGATCAGCGCGTCGCAGACGACCTTCGAC
>DASTWB010000246.1:0-6105 GCA_035758725.1 Gaiellaceae bacterium | reverse complement strand
GAGACCTCCGTGCGGCGGATCAAGAACGCGACGAGCCTCGGCGGCACCCGCTCCGTCCTCGAGACCCGGGCGCGCTGGGAAGGCGACCGCGTGCCCGAGAGCCTCGTGCGCCTCAGCGTCGGCCTCGAGCCGGTCGACGAGATCTGGGCCGACCTCGCACAGGCGCTCGGCTAGCCCGGAATCGTCACCACCTGATTCGCCGCGATGTTCGAGCGGCGGACGGTGCGGCCGCCGGGCAGGCGGGCGACGAGCACCTTCACCCTCGCAGCTCGACCGAGGCCGAAGTGCAGACGAGGGTCCTCCGACGAGAGGTAGCTACTCCCTGCGTGGACCTCCCGCGCCAGGCGTCGTCCGTCGTGGAGCTCGAGGGTCACCCGGGCGCCCGGCGAGAAGCGCTCGAACGCAACCTCGAGCCAGTGCCCGCGCGAGCCCCCGTTCCGGAGCAGCGCCAACCGCCCGGCGATCGAGTTGATCGCGACGTCCACGTCGCCGTCGTTGTCGTAGTCGGCCGCCGCGAGCCCCCGGCCGTTGACGCGCAGGCCGGCCTTGCCGAGCACGGCGTCGCTGACGTCGACGATCTCCGACGCACGGCCTTCGAGCACCTGGACGGGCTCCGCGTCGCGGGCGAGGTTCCTGATCGGGATCGCCCCGTTCGCGAGCGCGACGTCCAGGTCGCCGTCGAGGTCGAGATCGGACCACGTCACGCCCCAGCCGGCGAAGCGAGTGTCGAACGCGGGCGCGAAGGTCCGCCGTGAGTCCGCGAAGCCGCGCCCGCGGCTGCCGAAGACACCGTGCAGCTGCCGGTGTGAGTTCGTCACGAACAGGTCGGGCCGCAGGTCGCGGTTGAAGTCCGCGGATGCGACGCCCATGCCTGCCTGGCTGTCGGCGACGACGGCGTTGCCCGGCCGCTCCTCGAGCCGGAACCCGAGCGGCCCCGAGGCGGGCACGTTCTCGAGCAGACGGTTCGGGTCGGTGTCGTTCGCGACGTACAGGTCCAGCCGCCCGTCGCCGTTGTAGTCGGTGAACACGACGCCCAGGCCGTGGTCGACCTGCTTCGCCTCGACGCCCGCCTGCTCCGCGACCTCGCGGAACTGCGAGCGCCCTTTCGCGTCCGGGCCGAGGTTGAGGTAGAGGCGGTCGCGGACGGGCCGGTAGTTGCTCGGGAAGCCGCCGCCTGCGCCCGGCACCGGGTTGTTCAGGTCGGCGTAGCTCGCCACGTAGAGATCGGGCCTGCCGTCCCCGTTCACGTCGCCGACCGCGGCGCCGCTGTGCCAGCCGAAGGTCGTGATCCCGGCTGCGCGGGCGCCCTCGACGAACGTCCCGTCGCCGCGGTTCCAGAGCAGCGCGTCGTAGCCGGTTGCCGTGACGTAGAGATCGGTCCGCCCGTCGCCGTTCAGGTCGGCTGCGACGCAGCCGTTTCCGCGCAGCGACACGTCCGCGACCGAGCCGCGGCTGACGTCGACGAACTTGCCCCGCTCGTTGTGGAAGAGCGCCGCCCGCGGAGTGCCGCCCCGTCGCCTCCACTGCGCGAAGTCGCGCTCGATCGAGTACGAGTTGACGACGTAGAGATCGAGCCAGCCGTCGTCGTCGTAGTCGAGCCAGCACAGCCCGCCGCCCATGTAGGCGACCGGGTCGTTCGACGTCTTGAAGCGGAACGCGCCGTGCCGGAAGCGCAGCCCGGACTCCGCCGCGACGTTCTCGAGCCGGAGTCCGGTCGCCGGCGCCGGCGCGGGCTCGGCGACCGGAGCAGCGAGGGCCGGCGGTGTCGGCCCGCGGGAGCCGGCGATCAGGTAGCGGCCGTCCGAGAGCACGAGCTCGAGCGTCTGCCGGTACTTGGCGGGCCTGCCGCGCGCCAGGACCGTCGGCGGCGACCCCCGGTAGGTGACGAGCTCGACCGTGCCCTCGAGATCGGCGACGACGAGCGGCGGCCCCTGCCCGTCGTCGCGCTCGAGCATGACCGTCATGTGCTCGAGGTCGTACTCGGGGACGTCGACGGTCGTGCCCGCCGCGTCGATGCGCGCCCAGACCTCGGCGAGGCGTGACCCGGAGGCGCCCGCGGTCGCGCGGTCGGGGTCGCGGAGCAGCACGGCATCCGCCTCGTTGTCGAGGTTCGCGACGACGTCGCGGGCGATCTGCTCGGCGCTACGGCGGTCGAGCTGCGTCGCGACGTCCTTGGACGGAAGGACGGTGACGTCGGAGATCGATCGCGCCCCTGCCACGCTCGCGGTTGCCTCCTCGGGACGGGCCGGGATGCCCGCGAGCACGACGAGCCCGACGAATGCGGCAACGCCCGCGGCCGCGTAGGCCCCGAGGCGCGCGGGACCGCCGCCGACGCGCAGCGGCAGCTGCAGGGAGACGAGCACAGGCCTGAGCGCACAGACGATGAAGAGCGCGCCGAGCACGGCGAGCTTCGCTGCGAACTCCGTCGTCAGTGGCGCGATCAGCACGACGGCGAGCAGCCCGATGCCGATCGCGTACACGCGTCGCCCGGCGCCCGTGCGCGGGATCGTCCGCGGGTCGGTGATCATGAAGAAGAGGAAGACGAGGATCTCCGGCGAGAAGACGAGGGCGCGCCAGAACTCCCAGCCTGTGATCGGGCCGAGATGCCAGCGCGCCGTCATCTCGTGCCCGCTCGCCGCGAGCACCGCCAGCCCCGCGGCGAAGGCGATCCAGAAGCCGACCGCGATCTCGAGCAGGTTGAGCCGCGAGAGAATCGACAGCCCGCCGACGGTGATGATCACGAGCGCCAAGGCGAGCGCCACGGACATCGGCCCCCACCAGAAGTCGAGCGGGTCGGCGTGCTCGGGGCCGAGCAGCAGGAAGCAGATGACGAGCCCGAAGTTCGAGGGGTTGAAGACGTGGGAGCCGCGGAACTTGATCACGTACTTCGAGAGCAGCGAGATTGCCGCCGTGCCCGCGAAGATCCACCAGCCGTTCATGCTCCACCAGTCACCGTGCTCCGTGCCCGGGACGCGGAGGATGAACGCGACGCCGTTCCCGGTCAGCAGCGCGCTCGCCGGCCACATGAGCACGTGCTGCGTGCGGAACGTGATCGCGATCTCGAGCGCTGCGCACGTGAGCACCGAGACGAGGATCTGCGCGATCGAGAGGCTGAAGTCGAACGACGTCTGCCCCAGGACCTGCAGAGAGATGATCACGGCGGCGAGGTGCAGCCGCGGGTCGCGCACCGTCGGCAGCAGCACGGGGTACGCCGTGCCTCGGATGCGGACGACCGGCTTGCGTGCGTCGACAGCGGCGGACGCGCCCATCGTGCGCATGCTAGACCTGCGTCGGCTGCGATCCATGCCGTCACGACCGAAGGGAGAGAGCGCCGTGCCGCACATCGACCTGCCCGAAGACGTCCCCGGGATCCGGAGCGCGATGATGTTCCGGCCGGAGACGGCCGCGCCGCTCAGTCAGCTCGCCGAGGTCCTGCTCCGCGGGGACAACACGCTGAGCCGCGGCGAGCGCGAGCTGATCGCCGCGTACGTGTCGAACCTGAACGAGTGCACCTTCTGCCAGACGTCGCACAGCTGGTTCGCTGCGAAGCAGCTCGAGGGGGGCATGGAGCTCGTCGACCAGGTGAAGCTCGACCCCGACGGCGCGCCGATCGGCGAGAAGCTGCGCGCGCTGCTCAGGATCGCGGCGAAGGTTCGAGACGACGGGCGGACGGTCACCTCTGAGGACGTCGAGCGCGCGAGGCGAGAGGGCGCGACCGACGTCGAGATCCACGACGCGGTCCTGATCGCCGCGGCGTTCTGCATGTACAACCGCTACGTCGACGGGCTCGCCACCTGGACTCCGACCGACCCGGAGATCTACGACGAGATGAGCAGCCGGATCGTCGAGCAGGGCTACGTCCGCGTGCCGGGCGTGGCCGCGCCCTCCTAGAGCCGGAGGTCGGACTCGAACCGACGACCACCGCTTTACAAGAGCGGCGCTCTACCAACTGAGCTACTCCGGCGCTCAGCACATGGTAGAGCGGAGCGGAGAGGGCGCCCGGCCGGCCCAGCAGGTTGCCGGCCGGGCGCCTGGAGGGCCGGCTAGCTCGCCGGCGGGATGAGGACGCTGTCGACGACGTGGATCGTGCCGTTGGAGGCGCCGATGTCCGTCTTCACGACGCGCGTCGTGCGGTTCAGGTACACGCGGCTGCCCTTGACGCCGATCCGGATGGATGCGCCGTTCAGGGTCTTCGCCCGGCGGAGCTTGACGACCTGCGCCGCCTTCACGTTGCCCTTGACCACGTGGTAGAGGAGGACGGCACGGAGCTGCGTGCGGTTGCGCTGGAGCTTGCGCAGGGTGGCCTTCGGGACCTTTGCGAACGCCTTGTCGGTCGGGGCGAACACGGTCAGCGGCCCGCGGCCCGAGAGGGCGCCGGCGAGACCGGCCTGCTTCGCCAGAGCGACGAGCGTCGTGAACTGCCCGGCGCCCGAGGCCGTTTGCACGATGTTCTTCTGCGGCGCGGCCTGCTCGGACGTCGCCGTGGCGCCGCCGACGGCGGCGATCGAGGTGAGAGCCGCAACGCCGAGCGCTGCGATTCCGATGCGGATGCGTGTTGCCTTCATGCTGCGTCTCCTTGTCGTTCGGGATTGGCGACGGCCGGCACGGCGCGGAGCGCGGGCTCCACCGGCCGGCCGTCGAGGATCGCGCCCCAGACGACGAGTCCGAGGGCGCTGAGGACGAGCAGCGTCACGAGGACGCCGACTCCGAAGATGAGGATGGTCATGACCTGACCGTCCTCCTCGGCATGACCAAGGTGCCGAGAGCGAGGATCGACGGCACCCAGAGCCCGACGAAGATCGCCTCCTGCTCGTTGCCCGTGAACCAGAGGCTCACCGAGAGGGCGAACGAGATCAGTGCGGCGGCGCCGACGAGCCCGAGTGCGACGTCGATCCTCATGACTGGGCGGTCGCCGCCCGTGTGTCCTGCCGCTCGCGCGAGACGAGGGCGGGGAGCCTGGTCGCCTGGTACACGGCCGAGAGGCCGACCAGGCCGTAGACGATCCGGCTGATCGCGTTCGTCTCGCCGAAGTCCAGGCCGACGAGGGCCGCGACGAGGTCGAACTCCGCGATCGCGACGAGGCCCCAGTTGAGCCCGCCGACGATCAGGAGCACGCCGGTGATGAGGTCGAGTGGCTTCATGTGTTTCCTCCTTCTCTGTACTACCTTTGTCCAGGGAATGTACAGAGTTAGGCTAGGTGTGTCAAGCGTCTGTACAAATTCCGTACAATGGGGACATGGAAGCCGCCACCGGATACCTGCGCATCGGCGAGCTGAGCCGCCGCACCGGCGTCGCGCCGGAGCTGCTTCGCGCGTGGGAGCGGCGGTACGGGCTCCTGCGGCCGGCCCGCTCCGAGGGCGGGTTCCGCCTCTACTCGGACGCGGACGAGCGTCGGGTGGAGCTCATGCGCCTGCACCTCCGCCGTGGACTGGCGGCCGCGGAGGCGGCGAGGCTCGCGGCAGACGGCGGAGAGGCGGCCGCCGGGCAGCGCGCCGACGGGAGCCCGGAGCTCGCGGCCGGCGCCGCCCGCCTACGCGCGGCGCTCGACGGCTTCGACGAGACACAGGCGCAGGCGGCGCTGGACGACCTCTTCGCGGCGTTCACGGTCGAGGCCGTCCTCGGGACCGTGATCCTCCCCTACCTCGTGGAGCTCGGGGAGCGGTGGTCGACCGGCGAGGCGACGGTCGCTCAGGAGCACTTCGCGAGCAACCTGATCCGCGGCCGCCTGCTCGGAATCGGGCGGGGGTGGGACGCCGGCGACGGTCCGCGGGCGGTGCTGGCCTGCGCCCCCGGGGAGTTGCACGACCTCGGGCTGATCGCGTTCGCTCTCACCCTCCACCGGAGGGGTTGGCGCATCACCTATCTCGGGCCCGACACGCCCGTGGAGAGCCTCGCCGACACGGCCGAGCGGCTGAGCCCGGACCTCGTCGTCGTGAGCGCCACGGCGAAGCGGCGGCTCACTCCGATCCTCGACGCGCTCGAAGCGCTCGGCCGGAAGACCAGGGTTGCGATCGCAGGCCCCGGCGCGTCGGACGGGCTCGACGGGATCCAGGCGCTCGCGGCCGATCCGGTCAAGGCCGCGCAGAACGTCTGAGCGCTACTGCA
>DASTWB010000243.1:0-3271 GCA_035758725.1 Gaiellaceae bacterium | reverse complement strand
GGCCGCTCTCAGAGATCGACCCGCTCGCGAGCGAGATCGACTACGGGGCGAACCGGGACGAGATCGCGCTCCAGACGCGCCGCATCCTGGAGCGGATGTCGCGCGAGCAGCCGCTTGTCGTCGTCTTCGACGATCTGCAGTGGGCCGAGCCGACGTTCCTCGACCTTGTCGACCACGTGACGGACCTCGCGAGGGACGCCCCCATGCTGCTCCTCTGCGTCGCCCGCCCGGATCTCCTCGACATCCGTCCCGGTTGGGGCGGCGGGAAGCTGAACGCCACGACGATGCTGCTCGAGGCGCTGACGGAGGCCGAGGCCACCGAGCTGGTCGAAAACCTGCTCCGGGCCCAGCTCGACTCCGGCATGAAGGAACGGATCGCGACGGCGGCCGAAGGCAACCCCCTGTACGTCGAGGAGATGCTGGCGATGCTGGCCGAGAGCGGCGACGCCGAGATCGCCATCCCGCCGACGATCCAGGCGCTGCTCGCCTCGCGGCTCGATCGGCTCGCGCCGGACGAACGCACTGCTGTCGAGTGCGCTGCGGTCCAGGGACAGGAGTACCGGCACGACGCGCTCGTGCATCTCGTCCCCGATCGGCTCGCGGGTGGGCTCACCGACATCCACCAGTCGCTTGTGCGCAAGGACGTCATCCGCCCGACTGGTGAAGAGACCTTCCGGTTCAAGCATCTGCTCCTGCGCGACGCCGCGTACGAGGCGCTGCCCAAGGAACAGCGCGCGGAGCTTCACGAGCGCTTTGCGGACTGGCTCGAGGCCGGCGCTTCCGAGCTGGAGGAGATCCGCGGCTACCACCTCGAGCAGGCCTACCGCTACCGCGCCGAGCTCGGACCCGTCGACGCCGGGGGCCAGGACCTGGCGCGCAGGGCTTCGGCGCTGCTCGCCTCGGCCGGCAGGCGCGCGGAGGCGCGCGCGGATGTCCCGGCCACGATCAACCTCCTCGAGCGCGCCCTGGGGCTTCTTCCCGACGCCGACGCCGAGGCGATCGCGATCTACCCCGACCTCGGAACTGCAGTCGCGGAGAGCGGAGACCTCCCCCGAGCTGAGGATCTCTACCGGCGCGCAAGAGAGCTCGGCGACCGACGCACCGCGCTGATCGCTCGCCAGCGCGGGATCTGGAACGACCTGATGCGGGGCGCGAGCATGGCCGCGGCAATCAGGCCCATGGAGGAGACCGTGGAGGAGGCGGAGCGGCTCGGCGACCAGGCGATCCTGGCCGAGGGGCTCACGAGACTCGGTGTGATCGCAAGCTGGAACGGGGAGAACGATCGCGCCCTGGCCCTCCTCCGCCGCGCGGTCGTGGACGCGAAGTCGACCGGCGATCCGCGAATCCTCGCCGACGCCACCCGGTGGGTCGCGATCGTGCTCCTGTGGGGGTCGACCCCGGTCGGCGAGGCTCTTTCCGAGGTTCGGAGCCTGGCGGAGCCGTCGGACGCAGGCGGGTTGGCGCAGGCCGAGCTCCTCGTGGTCGAGGGCATGCTGCTTGCGCTGAGTGGGGATTTCGAGGGAGGCAGGGCGCTCGCCGCCGAAGGTCGACGCCAGCTGCTGGATCTTGGCCAGAAGGTCCAGTACGCGGGGATCGGCCAGCCTGCGGCGATCCTCGAGCTGCTCGCCGGCGACGCGCCCGCCGCGGAGCGGATCATGCGGGAAGCGCACGAGATCCTGACCGCGGCCGGGGAGCGAGGGTTCCTGTCGACCGTCTCGGCGTTGCTCGGCCTCGCCCTCGCGCGCCAAGGTCGTTACGACGAGGCAGACCGGTTCGCCGACGAGAGTCGCGAGGCCGGCTCACACGACGACGTGATCACGCAGATCTACTGGCGCATCGTCAAGACGAACGTCGAGGCCGCGAAGGGAGATCTTGACGAGGCCGGACGGCTTGCCGCCGAGGTTGTCGCGCTCACCGAGAAGACCGATGACACGTTCGACGGGCCCATCGCACTGATGAACGTCGTCGATTTTCTCGATCCGGCCCGTCACCGCCCCGTGCTGGAGCGCGCGCTTGCCGAGACGGAGAAGAAGGGGAACGTCGTCAGCGCGGAGCAGATTCGCGCGAAGCTCGCAGCTCTTCCATGACGCCGGCGACCCAGGCATCCAGCTCCTTCAGGCCGCCGGTGTTCGCATAGGAATAGTCCGCCCGCTTCACCTTCTCGCGGTCGTCGATCAGCCGGTCCGAGCGACCCTCCATCGGCACGTTGCTTCGTTGCTCGCGCAGAAGTCGGGGCGCGGTGATCACGACGACCTTGTCGAACCTCTCCTGCGCACCGACCTCGTAGAGAAGCGGCACCTCGGTCACGCAGACCGCCGGCGCACCCGGAAGCTTCGCCAGCTGCTCGCGCCAGTTCAGGTACTCGGCCGAGACGCGTGGGTGGAGCAGCGCCTCCAGCCAGGCGAGCGCCTCCCGGTCGCCGAAGACGATCCCGCCCACCTTGGCGCGGTCGATCTCGCCGTCCTCGCCGAGAATCCCCTCGCCCAGGCGCTCGAGCATCGCCGCCTTGACCTCGGGGTCGGAGCGGATCAGGTGATGGACGATCTCGTCGCTCGAGACGACGGCGGCGCCGTGGCGTGCAAACGCCCTGAGCGCCTCGCTCTTCCCCGCGCCGATGCCGCCCGTGATCGCAACGGCGAGCGGAGGACGCTTACTGCTGCTCAGGCTCTTCGGGCTGGGGCTCGGCCGACAGTTCAGGCTCGACCGACGGCTCAGGCTCGGCCGGCGCCTCAGGCTCGGCCGGCGCCTCGGGCTCGGCCGGCGCCTCGGGCTCGGCCGACGGTTCAGGCTCGGCCGACGCCTCGGCCACGGGCTCTGCAGGCGCTTCGGCCACGGGCTGCGGCTCCTCCGGCGCGGCGACCGGCTCGGGCGACGGCTCGGCGCCGGTCGTCTCGGCGATCGGGCTCTCGAGCGGTCCCTCGCTGGCGAACACCTCGTCCGAGAGGCCGAGCTCGGAGGCCGGGGTCGGACCCTCCCCTTCGACCCGCTTGAGCGACAGCGAGAGCCGGCGTCGCTCGGCGTCGACCTCGATGATCTTCGCCTGCACCTGGTCTCCCTGCGAGACGACCTCGCGCGGGTTCTCGACGTGGTGCTGGGCGAGCTCGGAGATGTGCACGAGGCCCTCGACGCCGGGCATGATCTCGACGAAGGCCCCGAAGGTCACGACCTTCGTCACCTTCCCCTCGACGACGTCGCCTTCGCTGTACTGATCGAGGACCTGCTGCCACGGGTCGCTCTGCGTCTGCTTGAGGCCGAGCGAGATCCGCTGGCG
>DASTWB010000236.1:0-4635 GCA_035758725.1 Gaiellaceae bacterium | reverse complement strand
GACCGAGGAGGCTCGCGAGGAGCTCCGGGCCAAGGGCCTTGGCTGAGATCAGGCCGTACGAGCCCGCCGACGCCGACGCGGCGGTGCCGCTGTTCCGCGCCCTGCTGCCGGAGCAGATCCAGACGGGACCGGCCATCCGGCACTGGGTCGAATCGATGCCGGCGCGAGCGGGCATGCGGTCCTGGGTCGCCGTCCAGGGCGGCGAGGTCGTGGGCTGGGCGAACGCCAGACTCCGCTGGGACCTCGATGACGAGCACATCGCGGGCGGCTGGGTCGGCGTCCTGCCGAGAAACCGCGGCGGAGGCCTCGGCTCGGAGCTCTCCCGGCTCGCGGAAGAACATGCTCGCGCGCTCGGCGCGCGCCAGCTGAAGTCCTTCCTCCGAGACGACGATGGGCCGAGCCGGGCGTTTGCGCGCAAGCGCGGCTTTCGCGAGGGCCGGGGCGATCAGTACTGGGCGCTCGAGCTTCGCGAGGCCAGAACGCAGGATGCTCCCGCGCCCCCCGGCGCCGAAGTCGTCCCCCTCCGTCAAGTGGCGGACCGGCAGCGGGAGCTGTTCGAGCTCTTCGACGCCGCACACAGCGACATGCCCGGCGACCACCGCTACACGCTTCGGTTCGACGAGTGGGTGCCGGAGGCGCTCGGCGACCCGACGCTCGACCTCGATCTCAGCGCCGTCGTGCTCGCCGAGGGGCGGCCCGTGTCGTTCGCGTGGATCAACAGCGACCGGGAGGGCGGTGTCGGAGTGAACGAGATGACCGGCACGCACCCGGACTTCCGGCGCCGCGGGCTCGCGCGGCTCGCGAAGGAACGGTCGATCCACCGGGCGGCCGAAGCGGGTCTCCGCACCCTCGTCACCGCCAACGACCAGGCGAACGCCGACATGCTCGCCCTGAACGAGCACCTCGGCTATCGGCCGACGCACGTCGTCCTCGATCTGACGAAGGACCTCTAGACGGAAGCCAGCCCGGGCCGCAACGATCCGAGCCGGGTGGCGATGACCGACTCCGCCGCCTCCGCGCTCGCCGCATGCCCGGTGACCGCGGCGATGAAGTCGTCCCGGTCGAGCGCGAAGAGGTCGACGTCGGTCCTCGCACGAACCGTCGCCGTGCGCGGGACGTCGCGCAGCAGCGCGATCTCGCCGAAGTAGCCGCCGGGGCCCGTCTCTCGAACGACGCGCCCGTCGATGACGATCTCCACCTCGCCGTCCTCGACGATGTAGAACCGGTCGCCGACGTCGCCCTGCCGGAACAGCTCCTCGCCCGCCTCCAGGGAAACCGGCACCAGGGCGTGCGCCAGGCTTTCCTGGGTCGGCTGCGGGAGCGGCGCGAAGAGCTCGATGGCGCCGAGAAGCTCGAGCCGGCGCTGCGGAACCGGCGCCGCGTCGAGCCGGGTGAGCCGGCTCCGAAGCAGCGTCGCGAGGATCGGCAGGAGCGCTCCCGTGACGATCAGCGCCCCGCGGACGTCGAGGACCGCGATCAGCAACGGCGCGGCGATCGAGCCGAGACCGATCGTCGCGACCCAGAGCCCCTGGACGGCTCCGAAGACCCGCGCGAGAACCTCCTCGGGCACGGCGCGCTGGAGCAGCGTGAGCGCCGAGACGTCGACGAGCGTGTTGCCGAGGCCCACGAGGGCGAGGAAGAGCAGCGCCGGGCCCGGCTCGGGAAAGATGCCGATCAGCGCAATCGGGATTCCCCACAGTGCGATGCCGACGAGGAAGTTCGACGTCAGCCTGCGCCCGATCAGTGCCGCCGAGACCACGGCGCCGACGAGGCCGCCGATCCCGACGGCCGAGTTGAGGAAGCCGACACCCTGCTCTCCGAGATCGAGCAGCTGGAGCGCCGTGACGACGATGAGCACGTTGAGGGCGCCGGCCACGAACGTCTGCGCCACCAGCAGGAACACCAGGATGCGCAGCCCCTTCTCCCGCCCCAGCGTCACGAAGCCGGCGGCGAACTCCGCGAAGACGCTGCCCCGGGATTCGCGCGGTTCGGGCTGCGTCTCGACCCGGACGCGGCTGACGAGCGTCGCCGACAGGAGGAACGCCAGTCCCGCGGCGCCGAAGACGACCTCCGGGCTGGTCAGCGCGAGCAGCACGCCGCCGATCGCGGGCCCGCCGAAGATCCCGAGGCTCTCGATCGTGCTCGAGGTGACGTTCGCCGCAGTCAGCTCCTTCGGCGTCTTGGCGACGGTGGGCAGCAGCGCAGCCTGCGCCGGCCGGACCGCGGAGTACGCAATCGCGACGAGGCCGGCCAGCACGTACACGAACGCCGCAGGCGCGTCCACGACGACGACGGCGACGGTGATCCCGAGCAGGGTCGCCCGCGTCAGCTCGGCGACGACGATCACGCGCTCGCGCCGGTACCGGTCCCCCAGCATGGCCGCGAACGGCGAGGCCACCGCGGAGGGCAGGAACCGGACGAGCCCGACGAGGCCCACGGCTGCTGCGCCGCCGTCGTGGTACGCGAACACCGCGAGCGCGATGCCGTACGACCAGTGGGCGATGATCGAGGCCGCCCAGGCGCCCTCGATCCGCCGGATGTTCGGGTTCCGGAAGACCTGGCCGAAGGAGCGCGCGGAGTCCCGAAGTCGTTCCCGCAGCGCCGTCACGCGGCCAAGCATCCCACGACGAATTGTGTTTTTCGAGTCGAACGGGGAAGATTCGAACGCCGACGGCCGTCTAGTGGGTCGGAAGCAGCCGACGAACTGCGAAAGGAGACCAGGGAATGTCGGACGACCAGAGGGACCAGAGGGACCGCGCCGACGAGCCGGCCGACGAGCAGGTCGAAGCGCACCAGATGGACCAGATGGACCAGATGGACGAGAAGGCCCAGATGGACCGGGCGGACGAAGGTGACGACGTCGAGGCGCACCAGTTCGACGCGCCCGCCCAGATGGACCAGATGGACCAGATGGACTGACGCACGTCTTCGCTGGGTTTTCGAAGCCGGGGCTCGCCCCGGCTTCAGCCTTTGAAGAGGCCTTCCAACGATCTGAGCAGCTCGATGCCGGCGGCCCGGCGTGGCCCGTCGAGCCCCTCGAGATTCTCCGCCACCCGGGCGAGGAGCGCCGAGTCCGTGTCCGCGTCCTCCAGCACCGCCTGCGCGCGCCTGGCCTTGCGCAGCAGGTCGAGCGCGATCGCCGCCTGGTTCCCGAACAGGCCGAGCAGCTCCATCTCCTCCAGCGAGAACCGTGTCTGCTGAGGCCGGTCGAGGACGTAGAGCACCCCGAGCGGCTCTTCGTCGTGGATGAGCGGCACGCACATCAGGCCCTTCGGCACGAAGCCGGTTCTCTTCGCGGCGTCTTCCGCGAACCGCGGGTCCTGCGAGACGTCGTCGAGGACGATCGGCTGGCGGGTCACGAGCACCCAGCCGCCGATCCCGGTGCTGGACGGCAGCCGCTGGCCGACCAGCGTGTCCGACCCCTCCCCCGCCACCGCCTCGAACACGAGCTCGTCGGTCTCCTCGTCGTAGAGGAGCACCGACGACGCCTTCGCATAGAAGATCCCCCGCGCCACCTCGACGGTCGCCTGCAGGAGCGCGCGGTGCGCGTCCTCCGAGGCGAGGACGCCGGCCGCAACGGCCGCGCGCAGCCCGTCCTCGCTCATTGGCCGCCTTCCACGTTGCTGGCCGTCAGGTAGAGCGCGCTCTTGAGCTGGAACGGCGTGAGCTCCGGGTGCTTGCCCAGGATGAGGGCGCAGATGCCGGTCATGTGCGGCGTCGCAAAGCTGTTCCCCGTCGAGCGGGCGCGCGACCCGCCGAGCCAGGCGATCTCGACGTCGACGCCTCGGGCGAAGAACTCCACCGGCGGGCTCGGGTTGTAGTAGAAGGTCTGGGCGTCCGGCTCCTCGTGGCTGCCGACGGAGATGACGGACGAGAAGCGCCACGGGTAGCTCTCGACGGGCATGTTGTGAGCCGAGGCCACGAGCACCGTCCGGCGGAAGTACGCCGTGTCCGCCACCTCGTGCAGAAGTCCTGCGAACTGGCTCTTCGTCGTCGAGAGGCTCATGTTGATCACGTGGAACCCCTGCTCGACGGCCCAGCGGAGGCCGCCGAGCAGCGCCGTTCCGCTGCCGGTGAAGCCGGCGCCGAGGACACGAACGCTGTGCAGCTCGCAGTCCGGCGCAATCGAGCGGACGATGCCGGCGCACGCCGTGCCGTGTCCGCAGAGGTCGCCTTCGACGTCGTCCACGACCGCGATCTCGTCGTCCTCCCCGACCTGCACGGCGACGGCGCCGGCGAGCCCGCCGACGTCGGGATGATCCCGCTCGACGCCCGAGTCGAGGATGCAGACGCGAACACCCTTGCCGGTGGAGCCGCCCCACGCCCATTCGCGCGTGACCCGCCCCGGCCACTCGGTGGGCAGCGCCAACGACTCCGCGGTGCCCGCCGGGAGGCTCCACGCCGGGAGAGGACGCTCCGGTGCCGGTTCGGCCACGCTTCGATGTTACGCCGCGTCGATCGTACGGCGAGCCTCGCGGGCAGCCTGCGACGCGGTCTCGACCAGCAGCTCCGCGTGCTGTGCGCGCTCGTCGCCCGGCTGGACGAGGAGGTTGACCGCGACGAGCGCCGCCGCCGCGCGGGTCCCCGCCTCCGCGAGCAGCGCCGCGGCCACCGCGTCGCCACGGCGGTTGGCCG
>DASTWB010000200.1:0-2680 GCA_035758725.1 Gaiellaceae bacterium | reverse complement strand
CTGGCGCTCGTCGCCTTCGGGCTCGTGATGGTCTTCAGCGCGACCTCGGGCCAGGCCACCCTCGGCAACGGCGACGCGTCGTACTACCTGCGGAAGCAGGGGCTCTACGCGCTCGTCGGCGTCGTGCTGCTCGTGCTCATGCGCCGGACGAGCTACCGGAAGCTGAGGGCGCTCGCCCCGACGCTGATCGTCGCCAGCCTCGGCCTGCTCCTGGCCGTGCTCGCCGTCGGCACGACCGTGAACGGCGCGAAGCGCTGGCTGCAGGTCGGCCCGGCTGTCTTCCAGCCGTCGGAGCTCGCGAAGCTGGCGCTCGTCGTCTGGCTCGCCGCGCACCTCTCGCGACGGCCGGCACCGCGGACGATGGGGGAGCTCTTCAAGCCCATCGGGCTCGTCACCGGCGTCTTCTGTGCCCTCTTCCTCGCCGAGCCCGACCTCGGGACGGCGATCACGGTGGTCGTGATGCTCGGCGGGATGCTCGTCGTCTCCGGCGCTCCGGCGCGGCTCCTCGCCATGTCCGGCGGGCTCGCTGCCGGGCTCGTCCTCGCCGCCGCGTGGTTCGAGCCCTACCGTCGGGCGCGCCTCCTCAGCTTTCTCAACCCGTGGGACGACCCGCAGGGAGCCGGCTACCAGACCGTCCAGGCCATGCTCGGGCTCGGCTCCGGCGGGATCTTCGGCGCCGGGCTGGGACAGAGCGTCCTGAAGATGTTCTACCTCCCCGAAGCCCACACGGACATGATCTTCGCGATCGTCGGCGAGGAGCTCGGCCTCGTCGGGACGACCGCCCTGATCGGTGCGTACACGGCGTTCGGCTACGCCGGCTTCCGCGTGGCGCTCGGCTGCAAGGACCCCTTCGGGAAGCGACTCGCGGCGGGCATCACGACGCTCGTCTGCGGCCAGGCGTTGATCAACATCGCCGCCGTGATGGGCATCGCGCCGCTGACCGGGATCACCCTGCCGTTCGTCTCGTACGGCGGCTCGAGCCTCGTCGTCGGGCTCGCCGGCGTGGGGATCCTCCTTAACATCGCGGGCGACCATGGCGGAGCAGCAAGAGCCCGTGTGCCTGATCGCGGCCGGGGGAACAGCCGGGCACGTGCTGCCGGCGATCGCAGTCGGCGAAGCGCTCAGAGAGCGCGGCGCCGCCGTGACGTTCGCCGGGTCGCCGGATCGCGTTGAGGCTCGTCTCGTGCCCGAGGCCGGGTTCGAGCTCGATCCGTTCGAGGTCTCCGGGCTTCCGCGCCGGCCCGGCGTCGAGCTCGCCCGTTCGCTCCTGCGCGCCGGCGGCGCGGTCCGGGAGAGCCGCCGGATCCTCACGCGGCGCCGTCCGGACGTCGTCCTCGGCGCCGGAAGCTTCGTCGCCGGGCCGATGGTGCTCGCGGCGGCGACGATGCGCATCCCGACGGCGCTGACCGAGGCGGACGCGCACCTGGGCCTCGCCAACCGGCTCGCGGCCCCGTTCGCGAAGCGGGTCTTCCTCGCCTACGAGCTCGACGGCCTCGGCCCGCCGAAGTACCGGGTGGTCGGCCGCCCGATCCCGAGCCGGTCGAGGGCGCTTCCGCGCAGCGAGGCCCGGGCCCGCCTCGGGCTGCCGCCGGAGGGCCCGATCCTGGGCGTCTTCGGGGCCCGCGCAGGGGCGAAGGCGCTGAACGAGCTGGCGGTGGAGACCTGGGCGGAGAGCGGCCCCGTCGTCCTCCACGTGTCGGGCGAGCGCGACTTCGAGGCGTTGCGGCCGCGCGTCGAGCGCGCCGACTATCACCTGCTGCCGACCGTCGACGACTTCGGCGCGGCGCTGTCCGCCGTCGACCTCGCACTGTCGCGGTCGGGCGGGACCGTCTGGGAGCTGGCGGCCGCCGGCCTGCCCGCCGTGCTCGTCCCCTACCCGCACGCGACGTCCGACCACCAGACGAAGAACGCGCGCTACTTCGAGCGGGGCGGGGGCGCGGTCCTCGTCCCCGAGGACGAGCTCTACGCCGCACCGGAGATCGTCGAGGCGCTGCTCGGTGACGACGGCCGGCGAGGAGAGATGGCTGCGGCCATGAGGCGGCTTGCGCGCGAGGACGCCGCAGCGCGGATCGCGGAGGAGCTGATCGAGCTTGCAGCCGCTCGCCGGTAGGACGCTCCACTTCGTCGGGATCGGCGGCGCCGGCCTCTCCGGCTACGCGCTGCTCGCGCGCGCCTGGGGCGCGGAGGTGTCCGGCTGGGACCGCTACCAGACGCCGTATCTCGAGCACCTCCCGGCCGACGTCCGCGTGACGATCTCACCCGAGCCGGCACCGCCGCCCGGGGCCGAGACGATCGTCTCCAGCGCCTTCACGGGAAGCGTCCGCGGCAAGTCGCGCGCGGAGTTCCTCGCCGAGCTCGTCGCCCTCCAGGACTCGATCGTGGTGGCGGGCGCGCACGGCAAGACGACGACGGCGGCGATGATCGCCTTCGTGCTCGACCGGCTCGGCCGCGATCCCGGTTTCCTCATCGGGGCGGAGGTGCCGCAGCTCGGTGCGAACGCGCGGGCAGGCTCGGGCTGGCTCGTGGTGGAGGGCGACGAGTCCGACCGGACGGTGGAGCTGCTGCGTCCGAAGATCGCCGTGGTCACGAACGTCGACCTGGACCACCACGCGGAGTTCTCGTCGCGGTCGGAGGTCGAGGAGCTGTTCGAGCGCTGGCTGGACGCGATCCCGCAGATCGT
>DASTWB010000156.1:0-4832 GCA_035758725.1 Gaiellaceae bacterium | reverse complement strand
GATGGCGGTCGCAGCGACGGGCTCGAACATCGCCAGAATCCCGGCCCGCGTCGGGCGAATGTGGCGCAGCGCAGCCACCAGGAGGCCGAACGGGACGATGGTGCCGAGCACGACCATCCAGGCCATCAGCAGCCAGACGGGGAGCTCGATCGACTCGAGGCGTCCGAGCAGGGAGACGTTGTCGTCGAGCAGGTGCCACGGAAAGCTCGTCCAGGGCTGGACCGCGGCCCAGAAGAGCGCCGCGAACAGGAAGCCGTAGGTGAGGAGCGAGCTCGTCGACCGACGCTTCAGCCCCTGGTCGGCCATGAGGATGTAGAGCGCGAACGTCACGGCCGCGCCCACCGACGCGAGTAGGCCGATCGTGTCCAGCTCGAGGCCGTTCCAGAGCTGGAGGAGCAGAGAGAGGCCGAGGATCGAAAGCGCGAGCGCTGCCCAGATCCGCCGACGCACGGGCTCGTGGAGGACGTACCGCGCGTAGAGCGCGACGAGCACGGGTGCGACGTACTGGATCAGGAGCGCGACGGCGATCTCGAGGCGCTCGATCGCCACGAAGTAGAACCAGGCGACCAGCGCCAGCCCGCAGACGCCGAACACGGCGAGGAACGGCAGCTCGCGCCGGCTCGTCCGCAACGTCCACCGTCGCCAGACGAGCAGCGTCCCGAAGAGGAGCAGGAAGGCGCCGGTCGATCGGACCTGCGTCAACCGCTCGGCGGTGACGCCGCCGGACTGGAGGATGACCTTCGAGACCGTGCCGTTGAGGGCCCAGAGCGTCGCCGCCGTGAGCACCATCGCGTATCCCAGCGCGGGCCGGCGGGTCACGCCGGCGAGCCTAACGACGGCGCGGCGGCCGGAGGTGCGCGGGCCCCCGCTCTACACTTGGATCGCCGGGACGTGGCGCAGTCTGGTAGCGCGCCCGCTTTGGGAGCGGGAGGCCGCCGGTTCGAATCCGGCCGTCCCGACCTCCCGGTCAGGCTTCGGCGTCGCCAGGCTCCCAGAAGACGACGACGAAGAACGGCAGCCCGCCGCTTCGCGTGGGGCCGACGCGAAACTCGCAGGCGAACGAGGTCCCGTCCTTGCGCCGCAGCTCGACCGTGCCTGTCCGGAGCTCGCCGCTCGCCATCGCCGCCAGCATCCCCGGTAACCGAGCCGGTTCGACGGCGAGGGTCCGGGCGCCGGCCTCGAGGAGCTCCTCCCGCGCGTAGCCGGTGAGACGGCACGCGAGCCGGTTCGCGGCGACGTAGCAGCCTTCCTCGTCCAGGACGATCGCCCCGACGGGCGCGTGCTCGAGCGCCTCACCGAGCAGGGTCTCCTGGACGAGGTCTCGCTGGTCGGGTGTGAGCTGGCGGGTCGCCACGGCACCGACAACGCTGGCAGCGGAGCGGGTGGAATGCAATAGGCCGACCGGCCTATTCGGCGCGCGGCGCGGCCGCCCGCTCCTCGTCGCCGAGGAACCGGAAGAAGTACACGGCGAAGACGGCGAAGAACACGATCGACTGCTCGACGGCCATGGTCACACCCGCGATCTGCTGATCCGCGTGGACGCCGAGCCCCCACAGGCCGCCGCCGTCGACGTAGTAGTCGTACGCCGGCTCGGGCGCGAGCGCGAGCAGCAGCCCGACCGGGCTCGCGAGGAGGAAGGCCAGGAAGAGGTAGAGCGCCTTCGACGCGTTCGACAGCCGCTGTGGGGCGTCCTGGAACACCGGCCACCAGAGAAGGGAGCCGGCGGCCAGGTAGCAGACGTGCTCGAGGTGCAGGAGCGTGGCCGGGTGCTCGAGCGCCGTGTCGTACGCGGGCGGCAGGTGCCAGACGAAGTACGTGAGCAGCCAGAGGCCGAGCGCGACCGGCGGCCGCGTCAGCTGCCTGACGCCCGGGACGATCCCGATCCGCTCCGCGAGCGAGGGGGGGACTGCCAGCACGAGCAGCGCCGGCGCCCACTCGGCGAGGATCACGTTCTGCAGGAGGTGCATCGAGAGCAGGTGGTAGCTCAACGCCTCGAGCGGGGTCACGGCGGTGGCGAGGAGCAGCAGGCAGGCCGCCGCGAACGCGGCGATCCGCCACCCTTCCGTCCGCCGCCCGCGGATCGCCAGCGTGTACGCGACGGCGAGCGCGACGATGCCGAACGTCGCTTCGGGGTGGACGGTCCAGGAGTACGGGTCGGGGCGGGAGATCGAGCGCTACGCTAATCCCAGCGCGCGGGCGTAGCTCAATGGTAGAGCCCTAGCCTTCCAAGCTAGTTACGCGGGTTCGATTCCCGCCGCCCGCTTCGCCCTGCTAGTCCGCGAGCTCGACGCGCTCGATGGAGATCGGCGTGCGCGGGCGGTCGTTCTCGTCCCGGTCGGCCTCCGAGATCCGGTCGACCACGTCCATGCCGGCCGTCACGCGTCCGAAGACCGTGTGCTTGCCGTCGAGCCAGGGGGTCTCCTCGGCCGTGACGATGAAGAACTGCGACCCGTTCGTGTTCGGTCCGGCGTTCGCCATCGCCAGGGCCCCGCGGACGACTCGGTGCTGGTTGAACTCGTCCTCGAACTCGTAGCCCGGGCCGCCCATGCCGGTACCGGTCGGGTCGCCGCCCTGGATCATGAAGTCGGGGATGACGCGGTGGAAGACGACGCCGTCGTAGAAACCGTCGCGCGCGAGCTGCTCGAAGTTCCCGACCGTCTTCGGGGCATCGTCGGGGTAGAGCTCGAGCTCGATCGCTCCTTCGGTCGTGTGGAGGGTCGCGCGGCTCACTGGATCGTGTCCGCCAGCGGCTCGAGGGCTCCTGCCGTCGGCTGCAGCTCGCCGGACTCGAGCTTGGTCGTGACCTGGCGGACGAGGGCGCGGGCCTCGCGCTCGTGCTCCGGGCCGAGAACCGTGTTGACCGAGGCGGCGACCTCACCGTCCTCGAGCAGCTCGATCGTCACCGTGTCGAGCTCCCGCTTCGGGATGTAGGAGTCGTCGGGCACGCCGACCCGGACGAGCAGGACACGGCCGTCCGGGAGTGAGGCCTCCTGCTCGATCGGTCTGCCGCGCAAGCTCATCCGCCGACATTTCACCATGCCGGCGCCCCGCGAAACGTCCGACCGTCCCGCGATCCTTCGGTCCGTGCCGGCGGAAGAGCGGATCGTCCGCGTCCGACCGACGACGGTCCTCGCCGTCCTCGGGATCACGTTCGGCTTCCTCCTGCTCCTCTACGTCACCTGGATCTCGCGGCAGGTGCTCACCTGGATCCTCGTCGCCGTCTTCCTCACGCTCGCGCTCAATCCCGCGGTCGAGGCGCTGCAGCGGCGGGGCCTCCGGCGCCGCGGAGCCGCCACGGCGGTGACGTTCCTCCTCGCGATCGGGGTCATCGTCGCAGGCGGCTCGCTCTTCGTGCCGACGCTCATCGGCGAGGTCTCCAACTTCGTCGACGCCGTGCCCGATTACGTGGACGACGTCCAGAGGGGGCGAGGCCCGCTCGGAGACCTCGCCCAGCGCTACGAGCTCGAGCAGCGCGTGCGGCAAGCGGTCAACGAGAGCGGGCCGTCCGGGGTCCTCGGCCTCTCGGGAACGGCGATCGCCGTCACCCAGAGCGTGATCACGTTCATCGTCGCCGTCGTGACGATCGCGTTCCTGACGTTCTTCATGCTCCTCGAGGGCCCGAACTGGATGGAGCGGTTCTACGCCCTGTTGCCCGAGGAGTCGCAGCCGAAGTGGCGCGCGATCGGGAACGAGATCTACCGGACGGTCGGCGGGTACGTGACCGGCAACCTGCTCATCAGCGTCATCGCCGGCGTCGCCACGACGATCGTGCTGCTGATCCTCGACGTCCCCTATGCGGTCGCCCTCGGGCTGCTCGTCGCGATCCTCGACCTGATCCCGCTCGCGGGCGCGACGCTGGCCGCGATCATCGTGAGCGCGGTCGCGTTCCTCACGTCGATCCCGGCCGGGATCATCATCCTGACCTTCTTCATCGTCTACCAGCAGATCGAGAACCACGTCCTGCAGCCGGTCGTCTACAGCCGCACGGTGCAGCTGTCGCCGCTCGCGATCCTCGTCTCCGTGCTCGTCGGCGCGAAGATCGCCGGCGTGCTCGGCGCCCTCGCTGCGATTCCGGTCGCGGGCACGATCCAGGTCTTGCTGCTCGCGTGGCTCCGCTCCCGGCGGGAGCGCGGCTCCAGCGAGCCCGCGCCCGTTTAGCTCTTTCAAGTCGTGAAGATCCCCCAAAAGGGGGAGACTCGCTCGGCGCAGCTGAGCCGATCTCGAAGATATGTGGAGGGGGGCTGCCTTCGTCCTCGCTGCCGTCGCGCTCGCGTCCGCGTTCGCCGTGGGACGCGGTGACGCAGCCGTCTCGCAGCGCGTGGAGACGCTCGTCCACGCCCGGCTGACGGACACGCTGAAGGCGGCGGGGCCGGCGCGGGCACAGGCGCCGCGCACGAGCCGTGCGAGGGCAGCGATGCAGGCCCTCGAGGTCGCGGTCGTCGGCCGGATGAACGCAATCCGGCGCGCGCACGGACTGCGCCCGCTCCGTCTCAACGGCCGGCTCCGCGCCGCCGCCGTCTACCACTCCCGGGACATGGGCCGCCGCGGCTACTTCGAGCACGACTCGATCAGCGGCACGCCGTTCTGGCGCCGCATCGAGCGCTTCTACCCGTCCCGCGGCTTCGACGCCTGGACCGTCGGCGAGAACCTCCTCTGGGGCAGCGACACCTACGGCGCCTCCTTCGCCGTCCGCGAGTGGATGAACAGCCCGCCCCACCGGGAGAACCTCCTTTCGCGCAGCTGGCGCGAGGTGGGGATCGGCGCCGCGTTCTTCACGCACGCACCGGGCGAGTACGGCGGCCGTCCCGTGACGATCGTCACGGCCGACTTCG
>DASTWB010000081.1:0-4609 GCA_035758725.1 Gaiellaceae bacterium | reverse complement strand
CTCCACTTCGCCGACGCGCTCCGGCTCGAGCCGTCGGAGCTCGAGCCGCCGCCTACGAAGCTCGTCGCCAACCTTCCGTACAACGTCGCGACCCCGATCGTCGTCGAGAGCCTCGAGCGGCTCCCCACCGTGACGTCCTGGACGGTGATGGTGCAGCGCGAGGTCGCCGACCGCTTCTTCGCCGCCCCAGGGACGAAGGCGTACGGCGCCGTGTCGGTGCTGGTGCAGCTGGCGACGGAGCGGACGGGCCGGCACCCGGTCTCGCGCGAGGTCTTCCGGCCCCGCCCGAACGTCGATTCCGCGCTCGTCGCGTTCCGGCGCCGCGAGTCGGCCCCGCCGGTCCACTGGCCCGAGCTCAAGGAGGTCGTCGAGGCGTCGTTCGCCCACCGCCGCAAGCGTCTCCCGAACTCGCTCGAGCTGGCCGGTCTCGCCCGCCGGCAGCGGAGCGAGGCCGCTCTCGCGGCAATCGGCCGACCGCCGTCCACGCGGGCGGAGGAGCTCTCGCCACGCGAGTTCGTCGAGCTCGCCCAGGCGCTCCGGTGACTGAGCTCGCCGCGCCTGCGAAGCTCAACCTCGCGCTCGTCGTCGGGCCGAGGCGAGCGGACGGGAAGCACGAGGTCGCGACCGTGCTGCAGCGCGTCGGCCTCGCGGACACGGTTGCGCTGGAGCCCGCAGACCGCCTGCGGGTCGACGGCTTCCCCGAGGACACGCTCGTTCGGCGCGCCCTCGCGTCGATCGCCGCGCGCG
This sequence comes from Gaiellaceae bacterium, assembly GCA_035758725.1. Taxonomy (GTDB): domain Bacteria; phylum Actinomycetota; class Thermoleophilia; order Gaiellales; family Gaiellaceae; genus JACDAN01. Next base: position 3,862 of record DASTWB010000081.1, on the reverse strand, counting down.
CCGGCGTCGAGCCGCGTTGGCGCGCGGCGATCGACAAGCGGATTCCGGTCGCCGCCGGCCTCGGTGGGGGGAGCTCGGACGCAGCCGCCGCGCTCCGGCTCGCCAACGACTCGCTCGGAGCGCCGTTGTCGGCTGAGGACCTGCACGCGCTCGCGAGCGAGCTCGGAGCCGACGTGCCGTTCTTCCTGACCGCGGGGCCACAGCTGGGGGAGGCGGACGGCACACGGCTGCGTCGACTCGACCTCACACAGGACTACTGGATCGTGATCGTCGTGCCGCACGAAGTGCAGAAAAGTTCCACCGCCGCGGTCTACGCGGCGTTCGACGCGCGGGAGGGCGCGCGAGGCTTCGAGCAGCGGCGCGCTGCGCTCGACCGCGCGCTCGTCCTCGGCGACCTTGCCGGATTGCCGCCGAACGATCTGGCCACCTCGCCGCTCGCCGCGGAGCTGCGCGGCCACGGGGCCTTCCGCGCCGACGTCACCGGGGCGGGGCCCGCCGTCTACGGCCTCTTCGCCGAAGAGGCGGACGCCGTGACGGCGGCGGCCGCGCTGGACGCGCAGGGGCGGGTCTGGCTGACGACGACCGGGTGGTAGCGTCCGAAACGTGATCGACCAGCGAGTCCTCGAGCACCGCTCGACCCGCACCGGGCGCTGGCTGCGCAGCCACCGCACCCAGATCGCGGTCGTCATCGCCCTCGTCGAGGCGATCATGCTCGTCGCCGGGGCGATCAGCCGGCCGGCCGCGATCGTCGTCGCCGTCCTCGTGATCGTGGGGTACCTCTGGCTCGGCCGGCGGATCCGCCCACAGGTCGCCCACGACGTCGCGTGGATCGCCGCGGTGTCCCAGGCGCTCGTCGCGCTCATCCCACTGCTGCTCTTCGTCGTGACCGCGGTCGCGGTCGTCGGCGTGGCGATCCTGGCGATCGCCGCGCTCATCGTCCTCTTCACCCGCCGCTAGACTCACCCATTGGTCGGCACCACTCTTTGGGGCGTAGCCAAGTGGTAAGGCAGCGGGTTTTGGTCCCGCGATCCCAGGTTCGAATCCTGGCGCCCCAGCCATTGCGCGAGAGCCCGTGAACGGATCCGAACTGGCAGCCGTCGTCCTCGCGGGAGGTCTCGGCACGCGGATGCGCTCGTCGCGGCCGAAGCATCTCCACCCGCTCCTCGGCCGCAGGCTGGTCGACTGGGTGATCGAGACCGGGCGCGCGCTCGATCCGGCGCTGCTCGTCGTCGTGAGCTCACCGGACTACGCCGCGGAGTTCGACGGGGTCGAGCTCGCGGTGCAGGAGCAGCCGCTCGGCACCGGCGATGCGCTCGCCTCGGCGAAGGCGGCGCTCGGCGCGCACACGGGCGAGGTGCTGGTGCTCTCGGGCGACTCGCCGCTCCTCCGCCCGGAAACGCTCTCGGCCCTGCTCGACACGCACCGGCAGGAAGGGGCGGCGGCGACGGTCTTGACCTTCCGCAAGGAGGACCCCGGCAGCTACGGGCGCGTGATTCGTGACGGGGGCGGCTCCGTCCGCGCCATCGTCGAAGCGACCGATGCGAGCCCCGAGCAGCTCGCCGTCGACGAGGTCAACTCCTCCATCTACGTCTTCCGAGGCGACGCGCTCTGGCCGGCGCTCGAGCGCCTCGATCCGGCGAACGCGCAGGGCGAGCTCTACCTCACCGATGCCGTCCGGCTGCTCGTCGACGCCGGCGAGCGGGTCGTGGCGCACGAGGCGGCCGATCCGACCGAGCCCGAGGGCGTCAATACGCGCGTCGAGCTCGCCGCGGCGGCGGCCGCGCTCCGGGATCGGATCAACGAGGCGCACATGCTCGCCGGGGTGACCATCGTTGACCCGGCGACGACGTGGATCGAACCGTCCGTCGAGATCGAGGCGGACGCCGTGATCGCCCCGTTCACCGTCCTGAACGGGCAGACGCGTGTCGGCGAGGGCGCCGCCGTCGGGCCGCACGTGGTCGCCGTCGATGCGTCGATCGGCGCCCGTGTGCTCGTGGGCCCGTTCTGTTACCTTCGCCCCGGCACGGTTCTCGAGGCGGGCTCGAAGGCGGGCACATTCGTGGAGATCAAGAACTCGCGTGTTGGCGAGGGGACGAAGGTGCCCCACCTGTCCTACATCGGAGACGCCGACATCGCTGAGGGGACGAATGTGGGCGCAGGGAACATCACGGCGAACTTCGCCCACCGGCCCGGCCAGCCCAAAGGCCGGACGACGATCGGCCGGAACGTCAGGACCGGCGTCCACAATGCATTCGTTGCTCCGGTCGAGATTGGCCACGGTGCTTGGGTTGCGGCGGGATCCGTCATCACGAAGGACGTCCCGCCGGGCGCGCTTGCCATCGCGCGGTCGCGCCAGGAGAACAAGGAGGGGTATGCCGGCCGTGGACCCGACGGAACAGAGCGAGTCGTCGATGACGACGACTGAGCTCGCGCCGCTGCCCGGGCTCGAGGCCCCGGCCACGCAGGCCCAGCCGAAGCCGCAGAACTGGCTGGAGCGGGGACCCTCGAAGCGGCTGATGCTCGTCTCCGGCCGCTCCCATCCCGACCTCGCGGAGGACATCGCTTCCAAGCTCGGCGTCTCGCTCAGCCCGGTCGAGCTGAAGACGTTCGCGAACGGGGAGGTCTACTGCCGCTACGAGGAATCGGTGCGCGGCGCCGACCTCTTCATCGTCCAGTCCTGCGCAGGCGTCGGCAAGGTCAACGCCTACCTCTGGGAGCTCCTGGAGATGATCAACGCCGCCAAGCTGGCCTCGGCGAAGCGCGTCACGGCGGTCATGCCGTGGTTCCCGTACTCGCGGCAGGACAAGAAGTCCGCTCCGCGCGAGCCGATCTCCTCCAAGCTGCTGGCCGACACGCTGGAGAAGGCGGCGGGTGTCGACCGCGTCCTGACGATGGATCTCCATACCGGGCAGATCCAGGGGTTCTTCACGATTCCCGTCGACCACATGACGGCGCTGCCCCTCTTCGCGCAGTACTTCCGCGACAAGGGCCTTTCGGGCGACAAGGTCGTCTCGGTCTCGCCGGACGCCGGCCGCGCGAAGCTCGCGCGCCGCTTCGGCCAGATGCTCGAGGCCGACCTCGCGATCATGAACAAGACGCGGCCGGCGCACGACCAGGCCTCGATCACCGAGGTCATCGGCGATGTCAGGGGCAAGATCGCGCTGATGGGCGACGACATGATCCTGACCGGCGGCACGCTTCTCGCCGGCGCGAAGGCGCTCCGCGAGGCAGGTGCGAAGGAGGTCTACGTCTTCGCGACGCACGGCCATTTCGTCGGCGACGCGCTCGAGAAGCTGACGGATGCGCACGTGACCGAGATCGTCGTCACCGACACGGTCGCGCTCAGCCCGCTCGACCGGCCGGAGAAGCTCTCCGTCCTGCCCGTCTCCGGGCTGCTCGCCGACACGATCATGAACGTCTTCGCCGACGAGTCCGTGTCGGCGGTCTTCCAGGGCGCGAATCAGCTCTTCTAGGCAGCGCCTGCTGGCGGGCGGGGCAGTCGCCGCGCTCTGCGGCTTCCTGCTCTACCGGATCGCGCCGGACGTCGCCGACAAGGCGCTGTACGAGGACGAGGCCGTCGCGGGCCTGATCGCGATGCGCCCGCTCGGCGAGGTGCTCGACACCGTGATGGCCGACCGGGGCGGAGCGCCGCTCCACTTCGTGCTGGCGCATGCCGTCTTCCGTGTCGAGGCCAGTGCGGAGTCGCTCCGCTGGCTGTCCGTTGCCTCCGCCGTCGCCGCCGTACCGCTCTGCTTCGACCTCGGCCGCCGGCTCGGTGGGACCGCCGCCGGCCTCGTTGCCTCTGCGGTTGCGGCGTCCTCGACGGCCCTGGCGATCTACGGGAGCTTCGGCCGGATGTACG
>DASTWB010000054.1:0-2811 GCA_035758725.1 Gaiellaceae bacterium | reverse complement strand
AGGCCGGCCGCCCCATCGGCCTCCCGCCGTTGAACGAGACGCGCTTCACCGTGTCGAACTGCGTGAGCGTGTAGGCGACCTGTGCGAGCGCCTTGCGTTCGGTGAGCGCCGGGCTCAGCTCGATCGAGGCGACCCCGCCGTCGATCGCGAGGCTCTGCAGCGTCGTCCCCTGCGGAATCGCCGTCGTCAGCTCGGCGTTCTCGGTCCCCTCGAACAGCTGGTGGATCGTGACGGTGGCGATGTCGGGACGGCTGACGATCCCGCGCTGCTCCGGCCACACCTTGCCGTCGTCGAGGAAGTAGAGCGCGACCATCACCGGCGTCTCCGTCGGCACGGAGGACGCCGCGGTCTCGGTCACCGTCTCGCGGACGGTCACAGTCGTCGTCGAGCCGTCACCGCCGCAGCCGGCCAAGAGGACGAGCGCGAGGACGCTAAGGGCGCCTCGGAAACGCATTCCAGCCGGGGTATTCGGCATCCGCGCCCAACTCCCCTTCGATCCTCAGCAGCTGGTTGTACTTCGCCGTCCTGTCGGTCCGCGACGGCGCCCCCGTCTTGATCTGCCCGGCGTTCGTGGCCACGGCGAGGTCGGCGATCGTCGTGTCCTCGGTCTCGCCGGACCGGTGGGAGATCACCACGCCGTAGCCGGCGGACCTCGCGAGCGCAATCGTCTCCAGCGTCTCGGTGAGCGTGCCGATCTGGTTTACCTTGACGAGGATCGCGTTGGCGACGCCCGACTCGATCCCGCGCCGGAACCGCTCCGTGTTCGTCACGAAGAGGTCGTCCCCGACGAGCTGGAGCTGCTGCCCGAGCGCCTCTGTGAGGGCCGCCCAGCCGTCCCACTCATCCTCGGAGAGCGGGTCCTCGAGCGACAGGAGTGGATGCGCCTCGGCGAGCGACCGGTAGAGCTCGACCATTCCGTCGGTGTCGCGGGTCAGCCCCTCTCCCTCGAAGCGGTAGGCGCCGTCCGCGAAGAGCTCGGTGGCGGCGACGTCGAGCGCGATGCCCACGCGGTCGCGGTGGCCGGCGCGCTCGGCCGCCTGGAGCACCGCTTCGACCGCGGCCTCGGTGGAGGGGAAGTCCGGCGCGAAGCCGCCCTCGTCCCCCACCGCGGTGCTCATTCCCTGCTCGTCGAGCAGCTCTTTGAGGTTGTGGAAGACCTCGACACCGACCCGGAGCGCCTCGTGGAAGCTCTCGCACCCGGCGGGCACGACCATGAACTCCTGCACGTCCAGCGCGTTGTTCGCGTGGGCCCCGCCGTTGACGACGTTCATCGTCGGCACCGGCAGGACGTGCGCCTCCTCGCCGCCGATCCAGCGGTAGAGCGGGACGCCGGCGTCTGCCGCGGCGGCCTTGGCGACGGCGAGCGACACGCCGAGGATCGCGTTCGCGCCGAGCCGGCCCTTGTTGTCCGTTCCGTCGAGCATCACGAGGGCCGAGTCGATGCCGGCCTGATCCTCGGCGTCCATCCCGCGGACCGCCGGGGCGATCTCGTCGACGACGTTGCCGATCGCCTTCGAGACCCCTTTGCCGAGCCAGGCGCCGGGGTCGCCGTCGCGAAGCTCCACCGCCTCGAACTTGCCGGTGGAGGCGCCCGACGGCACGGCGGCCCGCCCGACGGCTCCCGACTCGAGCACGACCTCGACTTCGACGGTCGGGTTGCCCCGGGAGTCGAGGATCATGCGCGCGCGAACGTCTTTGATGGAGGTCACTGCCACTTCTCCTTTGCGGCGTCGAAGTATCGGTCTTTCTCCTCCAGCGTGAGACCGGTGAACTCCTTCCCGTCCGCTCCGGCCAGCCGCTCGGCCCGCTCGACGCGGTCGGCGAACCGGCGCGCCATCGCGCGCAGGGCGAGCTCGGGATCGACGTTCAGCCGGCGCGCGACGTTGACGGCGGCGAAGAGGACGTCGCCCATCTCCTCGAACACGCGCGGGTCGGGCTCCGCCTCGAGCGCGGGCTCCGCGGCCTCCGCGATCGCCTCGCGGAGCTCGCGCAGCTCGTCGTCGAGGTCGGCCAGCGCACCCGCCGTATCCGGGTACTCGAAGTCGATCGCCGCCGCCCGGCGCTGGAGCTTGCGCGCGTAGAGCAGCGCGGGAAGCGTCTCCGGGACGTGGTGGAAGATCCCCTCCCGGCCCTCCTGCTCCGCCTTGATCTGCTCCCAGTTCCCGCGAACCTGTCCGGGCGTCTCGGCGTCGACCTCGCCGAAGACGTGCGGATGGCGCCTGACCAGCTTCTCGTGGATACCCCGGGCAACGGACTCGAGCGATCCGGCGCCGCGCTCCTCGAGCAGCAGCGCGAGGAAGTAGGTCTGGAAGAGGAGGTCGCCGAGCTCGTCCTCGAGCTTCGCGTCGTCACGGACGAGCGCCGCGTCCGCGACCTCGTAGGCCTCCTCGACCGTGTGCGGGACGATCGTCCGGGCCGTCTGCTCGCGGTCCCAGGGGCAGTCGCGCCGGAGGCGCTCGGTCAGGCGCTGGAGGTCGAGGAGGGCGTCGGAGAGGCGGTCGAGCTCAGCCAGTGGCCGCGGCGTCGTTGCCCTTCGGCTTGTAGCCGACCTGGTACGTCGTGTCGTCCGCCAGGTCCTTGCGCATGTCCGCGACCCACTTCTCCATCTCCTTGTTGCGCTTCTCCTGGAGGAGCTGCTGCCGGATCGCTTCCTTCACCTGGTCGTACGGCGTCGCCTGGCTCTTCTTGACCGGCCCGAGGGCCTGGATGATGTGCCAGCCGTACTGCGTCTTCGTCGGCTTCGAGATGCCGTTGTCGCCGATCGAGAACGCGACCTGCTCGAACTCGGGGACCAGCTGGCCCTTCGTCGCG
>DASTWB010000102.1:0-5469 GCA_035758725.1 Gaiellaceae bacterium | reverse complement strand
AGCAGAGGACGTTGACGGAATCGACGCCGGCACCGACCAGCCGCGCGACGTCGAGCTTGTACGGCGCCGTGACGTTCGCACCCGCGAATCCGAGCGCCGCGAGCCCCTCGATCGCCGCCTCGAGCGCGTCCGGCTCCACCTCGCACGCGAGATAAACCCAGTCCAGGCCACGCGCCTCGAACGCCGCGTTCTGCATCCGGGGCGAGAGCGAGTGCGCGACCGGCTTTCCGATCAGCGCGACGAGGCCTGACTCAGTAGCCGTTGGCCCTCAGGTAGTTGTCGAACTCCTGCTTGCTCGCCGTGAAGAAGTGGTGGTTCGTGTCCGGCTTCCGGACGAAATAGAGGTAGTTCACCTTCGCCGGGTGCGCCGCGGCCTGCATCGAGGCCAGCCCCGGGTTGGCGATCGGCGTCGGCGTGAGCCCGGCGTGGATTCGCGTGTTGTACGGGTTGGGGTCGAGGAGGTGCGACTCGCGGAGGGACTCCGTGCCCGGCACGTTGAGCCCGTAGCGAATGGTGGCGTCGATTCCGAGCGACATGCCGAGCTTCAGCCGGTTGTAGATGACCGCGGCCACGAGTGCCCGCTCCTCCGGCGCGATCACTTCCTTCTCCACCATCGAGGCGATGATGAGGACGTCGTAGGGCGTCAGGTTCCTCGAGCGGGCGTACCGGAGGTTCACCTTCGACCAGTTCCGGCGGAAGGTGATCAGCTGCTTGTTCACGAGCTGTCGCGTCGTCGTCTTCGCCGTGAACTCGTAGGTCGCCGGGAAGAGGAAGCCCTCGAGGTGCGGCGGCCGTCCGTCGGTCAGGAACTGCGGCGGAACCCTCGACGCACCGCGGGTCAGCGCGCGGTACCGCTCAGGCGAGAGCCTGGGCCGGACGTTTCGCTTCTCGCGCGCGATGGCGTTCACCTCGCCGATCCGCTCGGCCATCTGCTCGCGCGTGAAGCCCTCCGGGAAGATGATGCGGAGCGGCTTCGGCGGCGCCGCGACCGGCGCCGGCGGCGGCGGCTCTTCGCCGCGCCCGCCGAGGATCGCCCACGCCGAGCCGACGAGGAGCGCGAGCAGGGCGCCGACGAAGGCGAGCGCGAGCAGCCGCCGGAGCAGGATCCGGCCCCGGGAGGCCTTCGCCCGGTGGCGCCGCGGCGGCCGCGGCGGAGTGATCACGCCTGTCGGTTCTTCCACCATTCCAGGTAGCTCGTGAGCAGGTGGGCTGCCGCCCGGGCGTCATCGTCGCCGCCCGGCCCGGCGAGCGTCGTCGTGAACCGCTCGTCGAACGTTTCGACCGGGACCTTTACTTCCCGCCTCAGCGACTCGACGAAACGCTCGGTCTCCTCCGCCTGGGCACCTCGCTCGCCGCGAAGGGTGAGCGGCAGCCCGACGACGACGCGTTCCGGTTCCTCCACACGAACGATCGCCGCGAGGCGCCGCATGCCGTCCTCGGTCGCCGCCCGCTCGACGATGCCGAGCGGCCGTGCGAGCGTGCCCGTCGGGTCCGAGACGGCCACGCCCGTTCGGGCGGACCCGTAGTCGACCGCCAGCACCTTCACGCGGCGGACGCGATCTCGCTCTTCGCGACCTCGTACGCCTCGGCGAGCCCCGCCGGGTCCTTGCCGCCCGCCTCGGCCAGGGTCGGCCGCCCGCCGCCGCCGCCGCCGATCTTCTCCGCGGCCTTCCGCGCGACCTGGACGGCGTCGAGCCCTTTCTCCACGAGTGACGGGTCCAGGTTGACGACGAGGTAGGCGCGCCCGTCGTCCACGGAGCCGAGGAGCACGGCGTCCGCCTTCCTCGACTGGCGGAGCTGGTCGGACAGGTCCTTCAGGGCCGAGCCCTTGAGGGCCTTGACCTCCGCAACCACGATCCCGTCGGACTCGTCCCGAATCGTCACTTCCGTCTCTGCCTTCGCCTTCGGGCCCTTCGCGGCCTGCTTGCGAACGCGCTCGAGCTCCGCCCGCAGCTCGTCGAGCTCCTCGGACCGGGCACGCAGGTACTCCCAGGCCTCCCCCGCGGTGACCGCCTCGATCCGGCGGGCCCCGGACCCGACCGACGACTCGGAGAGGATGACGAACGGGCCGATCTCCGCGGTCGAGCGCACGTGGGTTCCGCCGCAGAGCTCGCGGGAGTAGCCGTCGACCTCCACGACGCGCACCTCGTCGCCGTACTTCTCGCCGAAGAGCATCATCGCCCCGAGGTTCCGCGCCTCGTCGATCGGCGTGACGAACGTGCGGACCGGGAGGTTCTGGAAGATCTTCTCGTTGACGACGCGCTCGACCTCCTCCCGCTCCTCCGGCGCGAGGGCCTTGTCGTGGCGGAAGTCGAAGCGGAGCTTGTCGGGGCGGACGGCGGAACCGGCCTGTACGACGTGCTCCCCGAGCGTGTCGCGAAGCGCGCGGTGAAGGAGGTGCGTCGCGGTGTGGTTCGCCATCGTCGGGAAGCGAACGGTCCACGGAACCGAGGCCTTCACCCGGTCGCCGGAGGCGAACCCCTCACCGCGGAACGTCAGCACCTGGTCGTCGCCGACCCGCGTCGCGCGGACGAGCTCCGCCCGCGCGCCGGTCTCCTCGTTCTCGAGCCAGCCCTGGTCGGACACCTGGCCGCCGCCCTCCGGGTAGAACGGCGAGCGCTCGAGCTTGGCCTGGAAGGTGCCGTCGCCGAGCTCTTCGAGGGCAAGGATCGCGGTCAGGACCTCGGTCGTCTCGAAGCCGACGAACTCGGTCGGCGGCCCGCTGACGCGGATCTCGCCCTCGAACGCCGCCGCGGCGCGGGACCGCTCCCGCTGCTCTGCCATCAGCCGCGTGAACTCGTCCTCGTCGACGGCGAGCCCGCGCTCGCGGGCCAGCTCGCGGGTCAGCTCCAGCGGGAACCCGTACGTGTCGTGGAGCCGGAAGGCGTCCTCGCCGGCGATCGCGCCGCCGGACGCCACCTCCTCGAACAGCCCCAGGCCGCGCTCGAGCGTCTGCGAGAAGCGCTCCTCCTCCGTCCTGAGTGCGTCGGCGATGCGGTCGCGATGCTCCTCCAGCTCCGGGTACCAGTACGACATCTGGTCGGCGACGAGGCCCGAGATCCGCCAGAGATCGGAGAGCCCGATCGCCCGCGCCTGCTGGACCGCGCGCCGGATGACACGGCGAAGGACGTAGCCCCTGCCCTCGTTGGACGGCAGCACGCCGTCGGCGACGAGGAACGTCATGCCGCGGCCGTGGTCGGCCATGATCCGGTGCGCCTTCGTCGCCTTCTCGGAGGACGTCCAGGCGACGCCGCTCTCGGCGGCGATCCAGTCCATGAGCGCCTGGAACCCGTCGGTCTCGTAGACGGAGACGACGTCCTGCTGGACCGCGGCGGTGCGCTCGAGCCCGAGGCCCGTGTCGATCACCGGCCGGGGGAGCGGCGTCAGCGCCCCGTCGGCGCCCAGGTCGAACTCCATGAAGACGAGGTTCCAGAACTCGAGAAAGCGCTCGCACGGGCACCCCGGCCCGCAGTCCGGCCGGCCGCAGGACAGCTCCGGCCCGCGGTCGTAGTACATCTCGGAGCACGGCCCGCACGGCCCGGTCTCGCCCGCCTGCCAGAAGTTCTCCGTCCGCGGCAGCCCGACGATGCGCTCGCGGGGCAGGCCGACCGCCTCCCACGCGGCGATCGCGACCTCGTCCTCACCGAGGCCCAGCCCCGGGTCTCCGGCGAAGACGCTCACCCAGAGCTTGTCGAAGTCGATCCGGAGGTGGTCGCGCATGAACTCCCACGCGTGCTCGACGGCGCCCTCCTTGAAGTACTCGCCGATCGAGAAGTTGCCCATCATCTCGAAGAAGGAGAGGTGGTAGCCGTCGAGGCCGACCTCGTCGATGTCCGTGGTACGGAAGACCTTCTGGTAGGTGGTGAGCAGCGTCGCCGGAGCCTCCTTGACGCCGAGGAAGAACGGCTTCAGCGGCTGCATCCCCGCGCTGATCAGCAGCGTGGAGGTGTCCTCCGGGGGCGGGATCAGCGGCGCCGAAGGCAGCCGCAGATGGCCCTTCTCCTCGAAGTAGCGCAGGAAGCCTTCGCGGATCTCCGGCGTCGTCCGCATGGGGCCGATTGTAGGTGCGGGGCTAGTGGCGCCCGGCCCAGCCGGCCACGATCCGGCCGAGCTCGGGGCCGGCGTCGGCGAAGAGATCGTGCCCCGCGCCCTCCATGACGACGACCTCGGCGTCCGGGAACGCCTCCCGGAAGCGCGGCACGGCCTGCTCGTTCTGCTCGCGTGCCTCGGGCGGCTCGGTCGCGACGAGCAGCAGGATCGGGATGCCGGCCTCGGCGATCGCCGGCCAGCTCTCGCTGACGCGGGTGTCCATCAGCCCCCACATCGCGGCGGCCCTGACCTCAGGCGTGGGGATGCCGACCAGCTCGCCGCCCTCCTCGCGGAGACCCGCGCGAAGGACCTCGAGCAGCTCGGGAGTGACCGGCCGTCGGACCTCCTCCTGCGCGTCGCGCTCGAAGTCGGCGACCGTCGTCCGGACGCCGCGCTCGGGCCTGCCGTACTCCTCGACCAGGTCCTCGAAGGACTTGCCGTGCGGGAAGCTGGGCTGATCCTGGTAGTCGGCGTGACCCGAGTCCACGAGGACGAGGCCGTCGACTCGCTCGGGATGCGCCGCCGCGAAGGCGGTCACGATCGTCCCGCCCCATGAATGCCCCATGAGGATCGCGCGGTCGATGCCGCGCTCGTCGAGCAGCTGCAGCACGAGCTCGACGACCGACTCGGTCCGGTAGCGCTCTCGCGGCAGCGCGGGCGACTCGCCGAAGCCCGGCGCGTCGGGTGCGATGAGGCGAAGCCCGGCGCCGGTCAGGGTCGGCGCGATCTCGGTCAGGTAGGCGCCCGAGGTTCCGGAGCCGAGCGCGTGCCAGAAGACGAGCGGCCTGCCGCCCGCCGAGCCCCATTCGCGAACGTGCACGGGGTCAGGCTACTTCTGATTCCTCGGCGATCTCTTCGCGGATCTTTTCCAGCGATCGCCTGATCAGGCGGGACACGTGCATCTGCGAGATGCCGATCTCGGCCGCGATCTGCGACTGGGTGAGGCCGCTGAAGAACCGCAGGTGCAGGATCTTCCGCTCCCGCTCGTCGAGCACCTTGAAGCCGGGAGCGAGCACCGCGCGGTCCTCGGAGAGCTCGTACTCGTGATCGATCGTCCCGAGCGACTCGAGCGGGTCGAGCTCGCCGTCCTCGTCCGACCCGCCGCCGGTGGAGAGCGACACCGAGCTGTAGGCACGGCCGCTCTCGAGCGCCTCCAGCACCTGCTCCTCCTCCACGCCGGCTGCCTTCGCGAGCTCGGGGATCGTCGGGGAGCGGCCGAGCTGGACGGTCAGCTGCTCGATCAGCTTGGAGACCTGCACGTTGAGCTCCTGCAGCCCGCGGGGCACGCGTACCGCCCAGCCCTTGTCGCGGAAGTGCCGCTTGATCTCGCCGATGATGTTGGGCGTGGCGTACGTGGTGAGCTCGACGCCGCGGTCGAGG